>DATIPJ010001076.1:0-9644 GCA_035472155.1 Kofleriaceae bacterium | reverse complement strand
CGTGATCGCCGCGAGCCGTGCACCGCGCCGCGCGCGGACCATCCCGCCGATCCGATCGCGGTGGAGATACGCGCCGCCGCGGCCGCGCCGATCCGACATGCCTTCGGCGAGCATCGTCATCAGCTGCTCGAGCCGCTCGTCGCTGATCTCCGCGTACGTCGCGGCGCCGCGGATCATCTTGATCAGATCGTCCTCGCGCATCTCCTCGGCCGCGCACGCGGCGACGATCTGCTGCGCGAGGATGTCGAGCGGCGCGTCGCGCAGCGCGATCGTATCGAGGTTGCCGCGCCGCACGCCGCGGACCAGGGCCGCGCACTCGACGAGCTGGTCGCGGGTGAGCGCGAACATGCGGCCCTTGGGGGTGCCGCCGAGGTGGTGGCCCGAGCGGCCGACGCGCTGGAGCAGGGTGGCCATCGAGCGCGGCGATCCGATCTGGACCACGAGGTCGACGGTGCCGACGTCGATGCCGAGCTCGAGCGACGCGGTGGCGACCGCGCACTTGACCTGGCCGTGCTTGAGCTTCTGCTCGGCGGCGAGCCGGAGCGCGCGCGACATCGAGCCGTGGTGCGCGACCACGTGCTCCTCGCCGAGCCGCTGCTCGAGGGCGGCGGCGGCGCGCTCGACCAGCCGGCGGGTGTTGGCGAACACGATCGTCGAGCGGTGCTGTCCGACCAGCAGGGCGATCCGGTCGTAGATCCGGCCGAACTGCTCGTTGGACGCGACCGCGCCGAGCTCGTCGTCGGTGATTTCGATCGCGAGGTCGAGGGTGCGGCGGTGGCCGGCATCGACGATGTGGGGCAGCGGCCGCCGCGTGCCGACGAGCAGGCGCGCGATGGTGGCGATCGGCTTCTGGGTCGCGGAGAGGCCGATGCGGACCGGCGCGCGCGCGTTGACCTGCCCGCCGGCTCGGCCGGCCTGGATGACGAGGCGGTCGAGGCGCTCGAGGGAGATCGCCAGGTGCGCGCCGCGCTTGTCACCGGCGACGGCATGGATCTCGTCGACGATCACGGTGCGGAGCTGGCCGAGGCCCGCGCGGCCGCTGACGCTGGTGAGCAGGATGTAGAGCGACTCCGGCGTGGTGACCAGGATGTGCGGCGGGCGTCGGGCGAGCTTGGCGCGCTCGCCGACCGGGGTGTCGCCGGTGCGCACCGCGACGCGCACGTCGGGGAGCTTGACCCCGCGCACGGCGGCGTACGTCTGCAGCTCGGCGAGCGGCGCCTCGAGGTTGCGCTGGACGTCGTTCGACAGCGCCTTGAGCGGCGAGATGTAAAGGATCGCGGTGTGATCGCCGAGCGGTGCCTCGAGGCCGCGGCGCACCAGCTCGTCCATGCAGGCCAGGAACGCGGCGAGCGTCTTGCCCGAGCCGGTGGGCGCGGCGATCAGCACGTCCTCGTGCGCGCCGATCCGGGGCCAGCCCGCGCGTTGCGGCTCGGTGGGTGCACCGAACCGCTCGCGGAACCAGCCCGCGACGAGCGGATGAAACGCGTCGAGGACGTCCACGGCCGCTGAGCGTAGCGCAGCGAATCGCGATTCGATACCCGAAGCCGATTTCGCTGGCGACGAAGCTAGCGGCGAGATCTCGTCGCCAGCCCGTTGACGTAGTGGAAGCGGATTTGCTCGTCGCCGTAGCGCCAGCTCTGTAAGCTGCAGCGCTCCCGCACGGCGAGCCAATCGCGCCAGTCGGCCGAGCGCTGCGCGTGGGCAAACGCGTCGAGGCATGACGCGTCGCAGCGGCATGGTGAGGCGATCGGTGCGCGCGCGGGCGGCTCGCCATCCACGAGCGCGACCGCGCGCAGCGCAAACCACGGGCCATACATCGGGTGGATCACGAGCTGGGTCGGGGCGAGCGCGCCGAGGCCGGTTGCCACCGCGAGGCGCTGCAGCGGCAGGAACGCCCCGCCGTACCGGCGATGGCCGTAGAGCACGCGCGCCCCGCCGCATGCGGCGCCGAACGCGGCGTCGATCACGCGCTCGGTGTAGTGCTCGAGCGGATCGGGCTCGGCTGCGAGGTCGGGCGTGGCGAGCGCCGCGGAGAATGGCGTCCACAGCGCGCGGGTGTTGCCGATCAAGAGGCCCAGGCGCGCGTCGCCGGCGACCAGCTCGAGGCCGGGCTCGCGCGCGGCGGCTGCGGCATCGAACGCGTGCACGATGTCAAAGCCGGCGGCGGCCAGGGTGGCGAGCGCGTCCACGCGTCATGATGGCATGGCGATAGCCAAAGGGATGGCACAATGGCCGCATGTCAGCGCGGCTACACTACGAGCGCATCGCACGCACGGGCGCGGCGCCTGCGCACTGGCTCGCGTTGACCCATGGCATCTACGGCGCGGGCTCCAACTGGCGCAGCATCGCGCGCAAGATCCACGAGCGGCGGCCCGAGTGGGGCGTGGTGCTCGTCGATCTGCGGCAGCACGGACGGTCCGAGCCCGGCGAGCCGCCGCATACGATCGCGGCGTGCGCCAGCGATCTGCGCGCGCTGTTCGCCGAGCTGCCCGAGGTCCATGCGATGGCGGGCCACAGCTTCGGCGGCAAGGTGGTGATCGCCGCGCGGCCGCTCGTCGACATGGCCCAGACCTGGGTGCTCGACGCCAGCCCGAGCCGCCGCGAGGCCGCCGCGGATGGCTCGAACACCGTGATGCGCGTGCTCGAGCTCATGGAGCGCTCGCCCCGGCGCTGGGCGAAGCGCGAGGACTTCGTCGACGCCGTGGTCGCCGAGGGCCACGACATCGGCCTCGCGCGCTGGCTGGCGATGAACGTCGTCCCCGACGCCGCCGGCGAGCTCGTGCTCCGCCTCGATCTGGCCGCGCTGCGCGCGATGCTGGCCGACTATTACGCGACCGACCTGTGGGATGCCCTCGAGGCGCCCGGCGGCGACGTCGAGGTCGTGATCGCCGAGCGGTCGTCGACGGTCAGCGCGCCGGATCGCGGGCGGCTCGCCGCCGCACCGCCGCACGTCCACGTGCACACGATCGACGCAGGGCACTGGCTGCACATCGAGGCGCCGGCGGCGGTCGTCGAGCTGTTCGCCGCGCGCCTGCTGTAGCAGCGACGCGGCGCTGGCTACTCGCCGCTGGACTCGCCCTCGCTCGGCTCGGGCGTCTCGGGCTCGGTGCGCACCGGCGGGAGCTCGCGCGGCGGCAGCAGCTCGGGCTCGATGTCGACCGGCGCGGCCATGAAGATCGCCGCGTCGAGCTTCTTGAACAGGCGCCGCTTGTACCAGTCGAGCGCGCGCTCGTTGTTCTCGGCGACCTCGAGCACCAGGTGGTTGAGGCCGTGCACGCGCGCCAGGTGGTGGAGCTGCTCGAGCACGAACGAGCCGACGCCGCGCCCGTGCATCTCGGGATGGACGGCGAGCTCGTCGACGAACAGCGGGCGCATGTTGCGCTTCTCGAAGTAGCGCGGGTTGATCCAGTTGTCCGAGCCGATGACCTCGTAGCTGCACTCGGCGTAGGCCGCGATCTCGCCCTCGACCTCGAACACCAGCTGCTCGATGCCCTCCTCCTCGTAGACCTCCTCGAAGCGGTGCTTGGAGCGCGGTCGCTGGTACTCGACGGTCTCGGCGTTGACCTCGCGGAAGCTGATCTTGAGGAAGTCCCACACGCGGCCGATGTCGCGCCGGGTCATGTGGCGCACGGTGATCAGCGGCTGCTGCGGCTTCTTCTTGCTGCGCGAGGCGCGCTTGGGCGCCGGAGGCTCGGTGGCATCCTCCGTGTCCGGTGCCTTGCGTGGGCTGCGCTTGCGCGCCATCGCTCACAGCAAACCTTACCGGCCGACTCGGACGCAAGGCGCCGGGCAAAAAACCACCAATCGCGACGCGAGGATCGACGAACGGACGCCGTGGGCCTGCTAGGAGCCGACGCGCGCGACCAGCGCGGTGACCTGCTCGACAAAGCGCGCCTTGTGGTGGCGGTCGAACTCGGTCCACGTGGTGAACGTGCTCGGGTCGGCCCGGTCCACGAAGATGTGGCCGTTCAGGTGATCGACCTCGTGCTGGTAGGTCGCCGACTTGAGGCCGTGCACGACCTCGTCGATCGGCTTGCCGTGGCGGTCCCACGCCTGCACGCGCAGATGCACGAAGCGCTTCACCATGCCGCGCAGGTTGGGCACCGAGAGGCAGCCTTCGTAGTTGGAGAACTGCTCGTCTCCGACGGGCGTCAGCACCGGATTGACCAGGATCGTCAGCGGGATGGGCGGCTTGTACGGATAGCGCGGGTTGTTGCGGACCTCGACGGCGGCGATCCGGATCGGCTCGTAGACCTGGATCGCGGCGAGGCCGGCGCCGTCGGCGTCGCGCATGGTCTCGACGAGATCGTCGATGAACTGCTGGGTCTGGGGCTGGGCGAGCTCCTCGCGGGTCACCTCGCGCGCGATCTGGCGCAATACCGGGTGACCGATCTGGGCGATCTTGCGGATAGCCATGGCCGACTCTACCAGGTCGGCGCGTCAGCGATCGGAGCCGTTCGTAGGCTCGCTCGCCGCGTCGCCGATGGCCGCCTCGATCGACGAGAGTCCGGCGGCGCGCAGCTTGGCGCAGAGCTCGCGCTGGACGCGGCGCGGCCACGCCGGGCCGCCGTAGATGAACGCGGTGTAGGCCTGGACCAGCGTGGCGCCGGCGCGAATGCGCTGCCATGCGTCGTCGGCGGTCTCGATGCCACCGACGGCGATCAGCGTCACGCGCGTTCCGACGCGGGCGCGCAGGCGGCGCAGCACGGCGAGCGCGCGCGCCTTGACCGGCGGCCCCGAGAGCCCACCGGCGCCGAGCGCCGCGACCGCGTTGTCGGAGGTGGCGAGGCCGGTGCGCGCGATCGTGGTGTTGGTCGCGATGATGCCGTCGATGCCGAGCTCGAGCGCCAGGTCGGCGACCGCGTCGATGTCGGCGTCGGCGAGGTCGGGCGCGATCTTGACGATCAGCGGGACGCGCCGCATCGGCGAGGCCAGCTCGCACGCGGTGCGCACGGCGACGAGCAGCGGGCGCAGCTTGTCGACCGCCTGGAGGTCGCGCAGCCCGGGCGTGTTCGGCGAGCTGACGTTGACGACCATGTAGTCGGCGACCGGCGCGAGCCGGCGGGCGCTCGTGGTGAAGTCCTCGATCGCGTCGGCCTCGGCGACGCGCTTGGTCTTGCCGATGTTGGCGCCCACCACGCCGGGGCCGCGGTGCACGAGCCGGTTGGCCGCGGCGGTGGAGCCCTCGTTGTTGAAGCCCATGCGGTTGATCAGCGCGCGGTCGCGCGGCAGGCGGAACAGGCGCGGTCGCGGGTTGCCGGGCTGCGGCTCGGCCGTGACGGTGCCGACCTCGACGAAGCCGAAGCCGAGCGCGAGCAGCGCGCGCACGCCCTTGGCGTCCTTGTCGAAGCCGGCGGCGAGGCCGAGCGGCCCCGGCAGCTCGCGGCCGAACGCGCGCACGTGCAGCTCGGGCGCGCACGGCGCCAGGCGACGGCGCATCAGGCGCTCGACCCCGGGCAGCGCCACGAGCGCGCGCAGCAAGGCGAACGAGATGCGGTGCACGCCCTCCGCAGGGAGCCGGCGCAGCACGAGCCAGTAGAGCAGGCGATACATCGCGCGCGAGAGTAGCGCGCGGCCGATCCCTCGCCCATCAACGCCGCGCGCGTACTATGTTGGCGCGTGGTCGACTTCGTCTTCGCGACGTGCTTGCCGGGCATGGAGCCCGCGCTCAAGCTCGACGTGGCGCGGGCGCGGCCGGAGCTGCGCCTGGCGTACTCGCGGCCCGGGCTGGTGACGTTCAAGTCGGCGCGCGCGGTGGATCCCGACGACACCCCGGGCTCGGTGTTCGCGCGCGTGTGGGGGCGCTCGGTCGGGGCCGCCAGCGACCCGGCGACCGCGGCGCTGCAGCTCGCGCCGCTCGGCGCCACGCGCGTGCACGTGTTCGCGCGCGAGCCGCAGGACAGCGAGCGCGGCGACGCGTCCGACGACTCGCGCGGCGATGGGGCGGCGGGCTCGCGCGGCGATGGGGCGGCGGGCAGTGCCTCGGCGGCGGCCGCGTTGCTCGCGCCCTGGCAGTCGCTCGGGCCGGGCGGGCTGGCGCAGCTCGGCGAGCTGGTGGCCGATGTCATCGTCGCGCCCGAGGCGGGCGAGCCGGCGTGGCTCGGCGTGCATCGCCACGATCGGTTTCGCCTGCCGCACGCCGGTGGTGCGATCCCGGTCGAGATGCCGGCGGAGGCACCGTCGCGCGCCTATGCCAAGATCGAGGAGGCGATCGCCTGGGCGGGGCTCGCCATCGAGCCCGGGCAGGTCGCACTCGAGATCGGCGCGGCACCGGGCGGAGCCGTGCTTGCCCTCGCGCGCCGCGGCCTCGCGGTGTGGGCGGTCGACACCGGTGCGCTGGCGCCGCAGGTGCTGGCGCTGCCGGGCGTGCATCACGTGGCCAAGAAGGTCGGCGCGCTGCGCTGGGAGGAGCTGCCCGCGCAGATCGACTGGCTGCTCGTCGATGTCAACCTCGCACCGCAGGTCGCGCTGCACGAGGTCGCCCGGCTGATGCCGCGCCTGGTGCGCACGCTCCGCGGCGCGGTGATCACGCTCAAGCTCAACGACTGGACGTTCGTGCCCGAGCTGCCGGCGCTGGTGGAGCGGATCCGCCAGATGGGGCTGCCCGACGTGCGGATGCGGCACCTGCCGTCGAACCGCCGCGAGGTCTGCGCGGTCGCGCTGCGATAGCTGCGCCGGCCAGCGCGGTCAGCGCCGTCAGCGCGCGACGACCGCGGGCGTGCTGGCGCGATGCGGGCGACGCTCGCGCTCGAGGTACGCGCGCTCGAACTCCTCGGGCGTGAACCGCGCGCCGAGCGGCGGCGGCGGATCGATCTGGATGAACGCGTTGTCGCGGATGCGGAGCGCGCGGATGCGGGCGAGCACGGCCTCGGGCTGGGTCGCGCCGGTGCTGCGCTCGAGGATGATCAGCGCGGCGTCGAGCGCGCGCGGCGACACCGGGATGCCGCTCTCGTCGTCGCGCCGGACCTCGCAGGCGGCGAGCGCGACCCGCGCGATACCCCACGACGGCGACGACACCGCGCTGACCAGCGACTCGAACTTGCCGGCCTCGAGCTCGTCGCACGCCTGGCGCTCGAGGGACAGCTCGACGCTGGGCCGCACGGGCGGCGCCTCCTGCGCGACGATGCGCTCCATGGTCTCGGCGAGGTCGGCGCCGAGCTCGCCGTCGGGCGACAGCTCGCTCGCGGCCTTGGCGTAGCGGTGCGCGTCGACGTGGCGGCCCTGGCCCGCGAGCGCGCGCGCCATCGCGTGCAGCCCGGCGAGCTTGGCCCCGCGGTCGGCGCCGTCGACGATCAGCTGCTGCGCGATGCGCTCGCACTCGACGAACTCCCCCACGCGGTAGAGGCTGGTCGCCAGCGTGGTCATCAGCGACGCGTCCTTGCTGCCGAGCGCGATCGCGCGCTGGCCGGCGGAGACTGCGACCGGATCGTTGTCGGCGCGGTGGGCCGCGGTGGTGAGCAGCGTCCAGTCCTCGGCGGTGCGGAACCGGCGCGACGCGTAGCGCAGGATCTGAACGGCCTCGGCGTCGCGGCCGCAGTCGACGAGCACGCGCCCGATCAGCCGAGGCGCCTCGCTGCGCTCGATGCGCGACAGCGCGCGGATCGCCTCGTGGGCGCGGCCGGCGCGGCCGAGCGCGACCGCCAGGCTCTGCGCGCGCCGCGGGTTGGCGGGCTCGAGCGCGGCGGCCCACGCGAGGTGCTGGACCGCGACGTCGTGCTGCTCGTCGGACGCCGCCGCGATGCCGAGGTCGAACGCCGTCGCTCCGTCGAGCGGGACCGCAACGCCGGCCGCCCGCCACGCCGGCGCGAGCCCCGCGACCGCGCGAGCGCGCTCGTCGGCCTGGGTCATCGCCACCCCGCGGCACGCCGCAGCGAGCCCGTCGTCGGCGCGGCCGCTGGCCAGGAGCGCGTGGGCGAGCCTGAGCCACGGATCGGGCGCGCCCGGGTTGGCGAACGCGGCGGTCCATTGCACGTCGAGTTGCTCGGCGGGTGGCAGCGCGGCCGCGGCCACCGACCACGCGCGATGCGCGCCACCGGCCTCGATCGCGCGGGCCGATCGCCCGAACAGGTGTGCCGCCGGCTCGTATTGCGACGGATCGGCCGCCAGGTCGTGGGCGAGCCGCAGCTCCCAGCCCACGCGCTCGTCGCCGCGCAAGAGGCGCTGCACCGTGGGCATGCCGGCGATCATGCCGTCGAGGTAGGCCCCGTGCTCGGCCTCGAGATCGAGCGCGCGCTCGATCCGCATCATCCAGCTGTCGAGGAGCCACTCCGGTGCGCCGCCCAGCCAGTCGACCATGCGGAGCAGCGCCTGGATCGCATTGGCCTCGATCTGGTATCGCGAGCGGCGCACCAGGTGGAGCGCCTCCGTGGCGATGTGGCGGTACGCGCCGGCGACCGGCGAGGGAGGCCCCGACGCGGCGACCAGGTAATGCGCGAGCGCGAGGCCGAGCGCGAGCACCGCGCACGCGGCGTGGGCATCGCGGTCGCGCGCCGACGGCACGAGCACCGTCCACCAGTCCTGGGCCAGCGCATCGGCGGCGGCGAGCGTGGCCTGGCGCGGCGGCGCGAGCCGCTCGAGGATCGCCGACGACGCGGCCTGCGCCCCGGGCACCGCGCCGATCAGCTCGGCGATCCACAGCGGATCGATCGCGAGCCGGCGGCGCTCGCCGAGCGCGCGGCCGATGACGTCGGTGTCGAGCCCGGGCACGAAGTCGGCCAGGTCGCGAGCCGCCATCCGCGCGAGCGTGGTCGCGCCCCGCGCGAGGCGAGCCTCGACGACGCGCTCCCACTCGGCCGCCGGCCGGGTCGCCGCGAGGCGCAGCAGCCGGTTGATCTCCGCCTCGAGGCGGCTCTGGCCGCGGCGCAGCTGCACGATCTGGATCTGGTCGATCGCCTCGTCGAGGTCGCCGGTCAGGATCAACGCCTTGGCCGCGGCGAGCCGCGCCTTGCCGTCGCCCAGGATGCCCGGGCCATCGATCCCGGCGCACTGCCAGTACGCGGTCGCCGCCTCCTCATTGCGGCCGACCGCGCACAGCGCCTCGATCAGCATCATCGCGTCGTCGTCGTCGGTCATGCGGTTGCGGGTCACCCCGGCGAGCACGCGGCCGACCTCCGCGCGATGGTGGCCCTCCCACGCGTACGACCGCGCGAGCAACCCGGGGTCGCCCTTCCACAGCGCGATCCGCTTGCTCGCCCACGCAAACGCCTCGCGCGACGCCGGATCGCTCGGGACCGCCCCCATGACATCCTCGGCGAGCTCGATCGCCTCGGCGAGCCGCCCGATGTCGAGGTGCACGAACGCGATCAAGAGCGCGGCGTGGTGCGGCGCCTGCCAGTCGCTGGCCGCGAGCTTGCCGGCCGCCGCGCGGTCGAGGATCTCGCGGCAGCGATACTGCGCCTCGGCGAACGCTTGCCCCGGGCGCCCGACCTGGCGCAGCCGGCGCACGCAGTCGAGGTGTGCCGGGGCGAACTGCGGCGCCGCGACGGTGGCGCGGTCCGCCCAGCGATAGCTCTCCTCGCGGCGCTCGATCTCGGCGAGCTGCTGCGCGTAGTTGTGGCAGGCGTACGGATTGGCGGGCATCAGGCTCGCAGCGATGCCCTGGTGCCGCACGCCCATGTTCTCGAGCGGGCGATCGCGCGCGAACG
>DATIPJ010001075.1:0-4490 GCA_035472155.1 Kofleriaceae bacterium | reverse complement strand
CGGCGATCGAGGCCTCGACGAGCGGCCCGGTCGTGAAGTAGCTGTGGCCCGCCTTCACCGCGGCGGCGACCGCGCTGGCATCGAGCCGCTCGACGACGGCGCCGGCGAGCGCGACGTAGTTGCGCGGGTAGCCCCCGAGGTTGAACGTCAGGTGGTGCGAGTCGGAGTTGCCGGTGCACGCGACGCGCTTGCCGGCGTCGAGAAAGCCGATCCAGTCGCCGATCACGCGCGCGACGGTGCGGCGGTCCGAGTCCTGGTAGCCGTTCAGCACCTCGATCGCGTCGAAGTCGAACGAGAAGCCGGCGGCCCGCGCGCGCCCGGTCGCGATGTCGAGGTCCGAGAGCGCGAAGTAGCCGATCTTGCCGTGCTCGAGGCGCGGGTGATGCACGTCGATCAGCGCCGCGGGCGCGCGCGCCCGCACGTCGGCGAAGATCTGCGCGGCCGTGCGCTTGCCGGTCTCGATCGCGCCGCGGCCGAGCTCGCCCTCGTCGATCGGCAGCGGGAACGCGCCGAAGTGGCCCCACTGCTGCGTCGTGATCTCGTCGCCGGTCGCGGACGCGAGCAGCTCGCGCACGCCGAGCTCGGCGATCACCGGCGCGTAGTCGGCGATCACGTTGTGGTCCGTCGACACGATCAGGTCGACGCCGTCGGCGACGAACTGGAACACGCGATCGCGCATCGGCACGCGCGAGTCGAGCGAGGCGGCCGAGTGCACGTGCAGGTCGGCCGAGATCCAGCCCGGGGTGTCGATCACGTGACGCAGACGCGCATGGACCTCGGTCTCGGCGCCGGGTGCGATCGTCACCCGCTCGCGCGCGGTGTCCCATTCGGGGCCATGGCTCACCCAGATGTCGTAGGTCCCTGCGGGCACGCGAATGTCGGCCTCGCCGCGCAGCACGAACGCGCGATCGAACGCCGCCACCGCGCCGGCCTCCTCGCGCGCGATGTCGATCGTCGTGAAGTACAGCTTCGCGGTGTCGCCGACCGGACGAAACGTCAGGCGCGCCGGGATCGGAGCGTTGTTCTCGTCGCGAATGTCAATCGAGAGCGTCCCGGTCTCGTGCCGCAGGTGCGGATGGGCGAGGGCGAGGCGCGCCACCACGCCGACGACGATCCCCAGGCCGCTGATCAGCGCACAGGCGAGCCGGCGACGCACGGAACCTCCAAGACCCCGATGATGTCGGGCGATCTCGAGGGACGCACGAGGCCGAGTCACTATTCACGTCTTCACCGTGCCCGTGGCCGTTTGCCCCGCGGAGGCGAATGGCCTCGGATCGAGCCAATCCAAGTGGCCGGATCTCCACGCCACCGGCGGCACACCGGGTGCACAACGACCGACCCGCTGATTCACCAGCACCAACTTCAGGAGATCCCATGCGCAACATGATCCGCACTGCCCTCATCGTCGGAACCCTCGCCACCCCGATGATCTCGATGGCAGACACCCCCAAGAAGGACGACGCCGCCAAGACCGACGAGAAGAAGGCGGACGACAAGATGGCCCCCAAGGCCGACGCGAAGAAGGCCCCCAAGGCCGACGCGAAGAAGGCCCCCAAGACGGACGAGAAGAAGACGGACGACAAGAAGCCCGAGACCAAGTAACTTTCTCTCCTGTCAGTCGATCGCACCGCCGCAAGGCGGTGTTGTCGTTTTCGGGCCTGTTGATTCGACCGCACCGCCGCAAGGCGGTGTTGTCGTTTTCGGGCCTGTGGTTTTCGGGTTATCACTCGCCGCGTGTCGCGCAGCGTGATCACCGTTGACCGGTTCGCCCCCGAGGCGAGCGCGCTGCGCGCGGTGTTCGACGCGCGGTTCGCGTCGCCGCGCGAGGCGCGCGGTGACCGCTTCGTGTGGGACTACTGGCATGTCCCCGGCCAGTACACCGCGCTGCGGACGCCCGCGTGGACGTACTTTCCCCGCGCGCTCTACGCGCAGTTCCACAATCGCCTGGTCGCGTGGGGGCGCGCGCACCTGGGGTGCCACGACATCTCGCCGCCGTGGCTATCGCTCTACGTCGAGGGTTGCCGGCAGGAGCTGCACGGCGACCTGCCGCACGGCCCGTGGGCGTTCGTGTTCTCGCTGACCCACTGGCGCGGGCGCACGTTTCGCGGCGGCGAGACGCTGCTCGTGCGCGACGACGTGCTCGACTTCTGGCACGACTTCCTCTCGGTGCGCGCGGTCGAGCACGACGAGCTGATCCGCGCCGTGCCGCCGCAGTTCGCGCGGCTGACGGTGTTCGACCCGCGCATTCCGCACGGCGTTCGCACGGTGACCGGCACGCACGATCCGCGCGATGGGCGCCTGGTGATCCACGGCTGGTTCGTGCAGCCGCGGCCGTTCGTGCGCGGTGCGCTGCCGGTGCGCGCGCTGTCGGCGCGGATCGCCGAGCTCACCGGCGCGCTGGGCGGCTGGCTCGACGGCCTGTCGATCGCGGGGCTGGTGAGCGTGTCGTTCGATGTCGACCGCCGCGGCCGCGTGCTCGCGCCGCGCGTGCTCTCGGATACGACGCGCGCGCCGCGCGCCGACGAGCGCGCCCGACGGCAGGTGATTCGCCGCATCCGCGACGCGATCGCAGGCTGGCGGTTCGGCACCCAGCGCGCGACGAGCCGCGTGACGCTGCCGCTGGTGTTCGAGCGCGGTTGACCGATCGCTGCACAGCGCGCGCGCACGCACGCTCGAGGCGCAGCGACGCAGACCGAGGCAGCGCTGACATGGGGCCGGGCGAAAACGACGCAGCGATCGCGGAAACCTGACGCCTGAATCGGCCTAAGCGGTGAGAATGAGAAGCTCGTCGATCGGCACGCGGCTTGAGGTACTCAAGGGCATGCGGACCACCTTGCTTGGCCTTGCCTTCGTTGCGAGCGTGCTCGCGGCGTGCGGCAGCAGTGATCGGACCCATCCGACGCCTGACCCCGACGCGCAGGTGCCCTCCGACGGCGGTGCTCCCGGCGACGCCATCGATGCACCGCCACCGACCGGCAAGCTGTGCGGCGGCTTCTCGGGCGAGATGTGCGCGGCGAACGAATATTGCGACTACGCCGACAACCACTGCGGCATCGCCGATGGCACGGGCACGTGCAAGCGCCGTCCCGATGCCTGCCCGGCGCTCGTCGGTCGACCCGTGTGCGGCTGCGACGACAAGGTGCACACGAGCGACTGCATCGCGTACAGCGACGGCGTCGATCTCAATGCCGACGGCTGCACCGTCCCGACCGGCAGCTTCGTGTGCGGCTACGCCGTCTGCAGCCTGGCCACGCAGTACTGCCGCCGCGACACCAAGCCGGCGGACGCCGACGTGTACACCTGCGTCATGCTTCCGCAGGCCTGCCCGGCCGGCGCACCGACCTGCGAGTGTCTGCGCGCCGAGCCCTGCGGCCTGAGCTGCTCGGGCAACGAGAAGGCTGGGCTGACCGTGACCTGTCAGTGACAGCGCCTAGCGAGCGGCGAACCTCATGCTGGCTGGGCGAGCAGGCCGGGCGTGACCACGCGCAGGATGCCGAACAGCACGTCGGTCAGGAGCTCGCACAGCTCGGCGCGCGATAGCCGCGGGTTCGCGCACCAGTCGATCGATGCCGCCTCGACGAAGCCGATCCAGCCGCGGACCGCTGTTTCGAACCGCGCGTCGCCGCCGAGCAGGGTCGCGAACGGCGAGCCGACGAGGAACTTGGCGAACAGCCGCGTGCGCACGCCCTCGACGACCGCGGCGACCTCGGGGTCGCTGCCGATCCCGCCGCGCATCAGCGCCACGAACGCGCGCGAGTGCCGCATGACGTGCTCCAGGTAGGCATCGACGCTGGTCCGGACCTGATCGATCGGCGCCAGGCTGACCGGCACGCGGACGATCGCCTCAACCAGCTCGTCGGCGATCTCGCGCAGCCCGGCGACGTAGAGGTCGCGCTTGGTCGGGAAGTAGTGATAGAGCAGGCCCTTCGAGATGCCGGCGACGCGCGCGAGGTCGTCGATCGAGACGTCGTCGTAGGCGCGGTCGGAGAACGCGCGCTTGCCCAGCTCGAGCAGCTGCGCGCGGCGCTGGTCGTTCTCGAGCCGGACCCGCCGACGAGGACGGGCGCCGCGCGCTGTACCAGCGGAGCGAGAGGGGGGCACGCGCTGTCATCATAGAGGAGAACGCACGGCCTCGCGCGGCCGCGAGGGCGAGGGCCGGCCGAGCCGCGGCGCGGCATGTCTATTGACTTTGGGTCAATAGAGAGTATCGTTGGGTCATGTCCATCGTTCCTCGCGACCTCGACGTCGATTTCACCCGCGTGCCGAGGCACTGGATGTTCGGCAGCCCGACGGCGACGGCCATCGCCAACGGCGTGAACCTCCTGTTCCCGCACGGCGAGCGGTTCTTCGTTCGATCGGTCAAGCACTTCCTCGACCAGATCGAGGACCCGGCGCTGCGCGCGGGGATCAAGGGGTTCTTCGGCCAGGAGGGGCGCCACGCGCACGCCCACTACCGGTTCAACCAGATCCTGCGCGCGCCCGGCTGCGAG
>DATIPJ010001074.1:0-4911 GCA_035472155.1 Kofleriaceae bacterium | reverse complement strand
GTCCGCGACCCACGGCCTCACGCGCCCATCGCGCGAGCTGTTGTTCACCGTGGTCAGCCGCGACGACAAGTACCGCGCGAAGAACGCGATCGACACGATCGGCTACCGGCGCGGCGACATGCTGTCGGGCTGGCTGAACACCGGGCTGATCGCGCTCGCGGGCCTCACCGCGGTGGTCGGCGCCGCGATCCCGATCGTGGCGGTGTGGGTCGGGCTCGCCGTGATCCTCGGCGTCGGCTTCCGCCGGCGGATCGTCCCACGCGCTGCACCCCCGGAGGCACCCTCGTCATGATCATCGACCGTCGTCAGCTCCTCGTCGGATCGCTCGCCGCCGGAGCCGCCGCAGCATGCGGCTCGAGCACGGACCGCGCCGCGGCGACCGGGCCCGAGCCCAAGCCCGCGGCCCCACCGGCGAAGAAGAAGATCCTCGTCCTCGGCGGCACCGGCTTCATCGGTCCGCACATCGTGAACGCGGCGGTCGCGCGCGGCCACACGGTCACGCTGTTCAACCGCGGCAAGACCCACCCCGGGCTGTTCCCCGAGGTCGAGAAGCTGCACGGCGATCGCGACGGCCAGCTCGAGGCGCTCGCCAACCGCTCGTGGGATGCGGTCATCGATCCGTCGGGCTACGTGCCGCGCATCGTGAAGATGTCGGCCGAGCTGCTCGCGCCGCGCGTGCAGCATTACGTCTTCATCTCGACGATCTCGGTCTACGCCAAGATGGACGTGGTCCATGCCGACGAGTCATCGCCCGTCGAGACCATCGCCGATCCCGCCAACGAGGACGTCAAGGCCAACTACGGCGCGCTCAAGGCGCTGTCGGAGAAGGCCGCCGAGGCCGCGATGCCCGGCCGGGTCGCCAGCATCCGCCCCGGCCTCATCATCGGCCCGGGCGATCCGACGGGCCGCTTCACCCACTGGCCGACCCGCCTCGCCGAAGGCGGCGAGGTGCTCGCCCCGGGCGACGGCTCGACGCCGGTCCAGTACATCGACGGCCGCGATCTCGGCGCATGGATCACGCGCGTGGTCGAGAACGGCACCACCGGCACGATGAACGCCCTGGGGCCCGAGAAGCGCGTCACGATGAAGGACGTGCTCGACGAGTGCAACCGCGCGCTCGGCAACAAGGCGCAGCTGGTGTGGGTCGGCAATGACCTGCTCGAGAAGGAGGAGGTCCACCCGTGGTCCGAGATGCCGCTGTGGATCCCCAATCAGGGCGACTTCGCCGGCTTCGGCACGCTCGATAACAAGAAGGCCGTCAAGGCCGGCCTGACCTTCCGCCCGATAGGAGAGACCGCCAAGGACACCCTGGCCTGGCTCCAGACCTTGCCGCCCGAGGAGCGCACCAAGGCGCGGACGTCGGGGATCAAGCCCGACAAGGAAGCCAAGGTCCTCGCGCTCTGGAAGGCGCGCAAGTAGTCCGGGCGCAGCGGGCCGCGGCGCCGGGCCCGCCGGTCAGCGATCGTCAGCGGGCGGGGTGTGCGCGGTGCCGCCCGAGATGCCGTCGAGGGCGCCGGGGTCGAGGGTCTGCGGCGCGGCCGGCTCCTCGCGGTGCAGCCCCCCGGTGGCGGTCACGAAGCCATCGCGGTTCCACTGCATGTCGTGGGCACAAGCGTTGGTCAAAGTCATGGCGCACGCCAAAGCACGGCATGTGCCCGCGGCCCTGCGCGTCGGTTCGCGAGGTTAGGCCGGCGGGATTGCAGCACGCGGTGAACGATTGCGTCCTGCAAGGCGCGTAGCTTTGCTATCACCGCGGACATGGCCATTGCCACCGATCTGGTCCCCGAGGTCACCGTGCCCGTCCCGCCGGTGAAGATGCCGCGCCAGATCCCGTTCATCATCGCGAACGAGGGCTGCGAGCGCTTCAGCTTCTACGGGATGCGCAACATCCTGACGGAGTTCCTCAAGACCTCGCTGCTGGTGCATCTGGCGGTCAACGAGCGCCCCCTCGCGGCGACCGAGGTGTTTCACACGTTCGTCATGGGCGTGTACTTCTTCCCGCTGCTCGGCGGTTACCTCGCCGATCGCTACTTCGGCAAGTACAAGATCATCCTCTGGTTCAGCCTGATCTACTGCCTCGGGCAGGCCTGCCTGGCGGCGTTCTGTTACGACCGCGTCGGGTTCTACGTCGGCCTGGGGCTGATCGCGTTCGGCTCGGGTGGGATCAAACCACTGGTCGCCTCGTTCATGGGCGATCAATTCGACTCGAAGACCAAGAGCCTCGCGAAGCTCGTGTTCGACGCCTTCTACTGGATCATCAACTTCGGCTCGTTCTTCGCGTCGATCTCGATGCCGTTTTTCCTCCACGATCTCGGCCCGCGCGTGGCGTTCGGCGTCCCCGGCGTGCTGATGCTGATCTCGACCATCGTGTTCTGGGCCGGCCGCCGCCGCTACGTGATGATTCCGCCGGCGCCGCCGAACCCCGATTCGTTCATGCGGGTCGCCCGCACCGCGCTGCTCGCCCAGGTGCCCGGGCGCGGCCGCCCCGGGCTCGCGACCGCGGTCATCGGCGCGCTGTTCGCGCTCGGTGCCCTGGCGCTGTGGTTCACCTCCGCGCTCGATCCGGTGCCTGCGATCTGCCTCGCACTGGTGCTCGTGCTGATGTTCGGCGGCGCCGGGACCTCGATGCAGCTCGAGCGCGCGCGCGGCAAGCACGCCGACGAGGCGGTCGACGGCGTGCGCGCGGTGCTGCGCGTGCTCATCCTGTTCGCGCTGATCACACCGTTCTGGTCGCTGTTCGACCAGAAGGCATCGACCTGGGTGCTCCAGGCCGACAAGATGGTGAAGCCCTCGTGGTTCCAGTCGTCGCAGATGCAGGCGCTCAACCCTGCGCTCGTGATGCTGATCATTCCGTTCAACAACCTGGTCGTGTTCCCGTGGCTGCGCCGCCGAGGCTGGGAGCCGACCGCGCTGCGCCGGATGACCGCGGGCATCGCGCTCGCTGGCGTGTCATGGGTGATCGCCGGCATCCTGCAGCTCGCGATCGACAGTGGCGCACCGATCCCGATCCAGTGGCAGATCGCGCCGTACGTGTTCCTGACCTGCGGTGAAGTGCTGGTCTCCGCGACCGGTCTCGAGTTCGCGTACTCGCAAGCGCCCAAGGCGATGAAGGGCGTACTGATGAGCTTTTTCTACCTGGCGATCACGGTGGGCAGCCTGTGGGTGCTGCTCGCGAATGCGAGCATCAAGCGCGACGCGGTGACGCACTGGATCACCGGGACCGGCCTCAGCACGACCGCGTTCTACATGTTCTTCTTTGCCATCTTTGCGTTCGCCGCAGCGCTGGCATTTGGCCTCTATGCGCGCCGCTACCGCGAGGTGGACCACTACCGAGTGTGAGTGCCATATGCGTAATGTCGTACTGGCCTTGATCGCTGTCGCTCTGGTGGGCGCCTGCACGGCGACCGCGCAATCGGAGCCCCGTCGTCCCGCGGCCGAGCCACGGATCATCGAGGGCACCGTCCGCGATGCGGTGACCAAGCAACCGATCGACCGCGCCTCGGTCGATGTCACGCGCGCGGGGGCCGCGGGTGAGGCGAGGGTGGGGACCGGCTCCGACGGCCGCTACCGCACGGGCGAGATCCCGCGCGGCCCGTTCGACCTTCGCGTGCGCCGCGAGGGCTACCTCTCGTTCCACCGCGCGGGCACGATGGAGGACGGCATCGCGCAGTTCGACGTCGAGCTCGTCCCCTCGCGTCGCTAGCCTGCGCGCTCGACCGGCGCGTCGGGCTGCGCCTCGGCGGGCGAGCCCTCGTCGGCGCGCTCGATCCGCCCGTCCGCGTGGCGCGCAAAGCGGCCCTCCTCCCGCGGGTGGACGGGCGCATCGCTCGGCCATGGCCAGCCGCCGAACCGCGTGCGCTGGTAATCGGCGAACGCTTGCTGGATCTCGGAGCGCGTCGTCATCACGAACGGGCCGTACTGCACGACCGGCTCGCCGATCGGCCGGCCCTGGAGCACCAGCAGCTCGACCGGGTCGCCGCCGGCGGTGAGCGGCACGGCGGCATCGGGCGAGAGCGCGACCCCGCACGCGCGGGTCAGCGCTCGGTCGCCGATCCGCAGCGAGCTGCCGCGAAAGAAGTACAGCGTGCGGTTCGAGCCTGCGGTCGCCGGCGGCAGCGTCCACACCGCGCCCGGCTCCATGCGGATCGACCAGATCGCCACATCGGCATCGGCGCGCGCCGCCCACGAGTGTGGCGGCGGCGGCAGCGGCGTCGCGTCGCCCAGGCGGCCCGCGATCACGGTGACCTCGGTCGCCCGGCCGGCGGCATCGCGCTCGACGCGCCGCGGGATCGCATCCGCCCACTGCATTGCGAAGTGCGGCTCCACGAACTTGTCGGCGTGCGGCAGGTTCAGCCAGATCTGGAACAGCTCGACCGGGTTGGGCCCGCTGCGATCGAGCAGTGGGAACATTTCGGAGTGCACGATGCCGCGGCCCGCGGTCAGCCACTGCACGTCGCCCCGCCCGAACCGCGCGGCTGCGCCGAGCGAATCGGAGTGGTCGATGAGCCCGCGGCGCGCGATCGTCACCGTCTCGAACCCGCGGTGCGGATGGCCCGGAAAGCCGGGGACCACGTCGCCGTGGTACATGCGCCAGCCATCCTTGCCGGCGAAGTCCTGGCCGATCTGGCGACCTGCGAGCGACGCCGCCGGCCCCATGTGCTCGTTGCCGGCGGGATAGGCGTCATCGTGGTGGACGCAGAACAAGAAGGGATCCTGGGTCTGCCACGGAAAACCCAGCTCGAAGATTTCACGAATGGGCTCGGTCACGACTGCAATGCTAAGCATCCCCAGGCCCTGCGGCCAGCTCACCGGACGCACAGGTGACGCCGCTGCATCAGTGTGTTGCTACGATGCGTCGTGGCGATCGGACTGGGCTGCATGCGGCTATCGACCGACGCGACGCGCGATCCG
>DATIPJ010001073.1:0-7068 GCA_035472155.1 Kofleriaceae bacterium | reverse complement strand
CATCGACTTCGACGCACCGGGGCGCAAGACCGTCGTGCGCCTCGAGCGGCTGCGGCTGCTCGACGGAGCGGCGACCCTGACCGCCGACGTCCGCGCCGAGGATGTGATCACGGCGGGCGAGCCCGGGTTGCGGCCGGTGGTGGAGCAGCTGGCGCTGAAGGTCGACCTGCCTGCGATCGCGCGCGCGCTGCCGGCCGAGCTCGGGCCTGCCGAGGTCGAGGGTGAGCCGCTGGTGGTGACGGTGAAGAATGCCGCGCTGGCGCCCTCACCGCAGGGTGCCCTGACGGCGTCCGGGGTGCTGGCGCGGGCGCGGTGGCGAGACATCGCGCTCCGCGAGCTGACGCTCGGCGTCGATGGCAAGCCGGTGGGCAACGGCGGTGCCCAGGGTGAGCTGCGGGTCGCCGTCGGCGAGCTGACGATGCCGGGGCTGGCGGTTCGTCGGATCGACGCCACGCTGAGCGGCGAGCATCCGGCGGATGAGGGAGCCGCGAGCGGGGCGAGCCCGGCGATGTGGCCGATCGCGGTGACGGCGCGCGCCACGCTCGGTGCAGTCGAGACGCCGGCCCAGAAGCTCGGCGACGTGGCGGTCGCGGCGAGAGCGACGGTGAAGAGCGCGAGCGCGCTCGACGGTGAGCTTACGCTCGATGTCGGGCGGCTCGACGCGGGAGCCGCGGTGGAGGGTGTGCACGTCGAGGCCGCGGCCAAGGATGTCGTCCTCGCCGCACAGCCGCTCGCCTCGACGGGCTCGCTGCGCGCGCGGGGTACGGTCGCCGCGGTGCGCAGTCCGGGAGGCCCGCGGGCGCGGCGCGTGGCGTTCACGGCGGACGCGGCGCTGGCCGGCGCTGCGCCGGCGCGGACCAGGATCGCGCTCGACGCCGCCGAGCTGGTGGTGCCGGGGCTGGCCGCACAGCTGGGCCCCTCGTTCGCGGGCGGGCCGGTGCACGCCGAGATCGAGGTGCCGTCGCTCGAGCTCGACGTGGCCGATCCGGCGCGCAGCCGCGGATCGGCCGCGCTGACCGCGCGCTACGGCGGCGCGACCGTCGAGGGCACCGCGAGAGGTTCACTCGACGAGGTCACCTATACCATGAAGGCGCGGGCACCCCGGCTCGGCCCGGCGCGCGAGGTGGTGGTCGGCTCGCGCGGCACGGTCCGGCCGGCGGACAGGCGGATCTCGCACGACACCGACCTCCAGATCGGACCGACCGCGCTGGCCAGCGCGGCGCTGCGCGGCGCCAAGATCCACGTGGTGTCGAGCGGCACGCCGGTGCAGCACCAGGGCAAGATCGCGCTCGCGGTGGATGCGCCGTCGAGCGGCGGGCGCACGTTCCCGTCGGCGCGGCTCGACATCACGGCGAGCGCGGACCTCGCGCGAGGCGCGGTCGATGTCCGGCTCCAGGGAGCCGAGCCACCGGCGGATCTCCATCTGACGGCTCTGCTCGATGCAGCGCGCACCGTCCACTGGCAGGTCAAGGGCCGGCTCTCCGGGCTGGCGGCGGCGAGCGCGATGCTGCCGCCCGGCACCGACTGGTCCCGGCTCGCGGTCGAGATCGACGGCCGCGGTGTCGCCTCGGGGATCGTGGCGAGGGTGGTCGGCGGCATGCCGCAGCTGGTGGCGGATCCGGCGAGGGCGCTGCGCGGCCATCAGGCGCTGACCGTGACGGTGCGCGACGTGCACTATGCCGACGCCGCGCTGAATCGCGCCGACGTCGACGCGGCCACGCTCAAGGCCGAGGTCGATCTGTCCGCCACCCGGACAGCCGTGGTCGCGCTCGACGTGCCGGCGCTGGCGGCGGTCAGCCGGGGCGTCAAGCTCGGCGCGCGGGCCCTGGCGGTCCGGCTCGATGCCACGCTCGGCGCGCACGGCGTGGCGCGCGGGGTCGACGAGCGAAGCGAGTCGGGGGGGAGGGGCCCTGCCGGCTCGGCCGGCGGGGAGGGGGTCCACCCCCCTTGGATCGATGCCAAGCTCAGCGTGAAGGCGGCGTCGGCGACCCAGTCGGCGGCACCCTGGTACGGGATCGAGGATCCGGCGCTCGAGGTGACGGTGGCCGGCGATCCCGACGCCACGCTCGCGATCGCGATGCACGTGGCCAACCCCGGCGGCGCCACCGCGTTCGACCTCCAGGGCAACCTCGAGCGCGGCCACACCACGCCCACCGCGGGCGTCGTTGCGCGCAACAGCCTCGCGCTCGAAGGCACGCTGGTCCAGGGGCTCGACCGGCTGGCGGCAGCGCCCGGCACGCTGGCGGCGCGCGGCCAGATCCGGGTTCCGCTGCGCATCGAGTCCGGCGACCTGACGCTGTTCCGCACCAGCGCGCGGATCGGGCTCGACCACGTCGCCGTCGATCTGCCCGCGGCCAAGGTCCGGCTGACCGACATCAACGGCGAGCTGCCCGTGGTCCAGGAGATCGTGCTCGGCCCCGATGGCGTACAGCGCGTCGGCCAGGGCGAGCACGGGCCGTTCTCGCAGCTGCGGTTCCCCGACTACCGGCCGTTCGCAGGCGACGCCGACTACCTCTCGATCGGCGGGATCGACGTCAACGGCATGGCGTTCGGGCCGGTGGCCGGCAACGCGCGGGTCGATCACGATATCGCCGCGCTCGACCAGCTCGAGCTCAATGCGCTCGACGGCAAGATCACCGGGCAGCTGCTCGCCGAGCTGCGCGGCCTCGATACGCGGCTGGTGTTCCGGGGCAAGCTCACGGGGTTGCGCGCCCCGGCACCGGGCAAGACCGGCGCGGACGGGCGCGAGCCGCTCGACGCCAACCTCGCGATCGCGCTGACGCCGTATCGCTACGGCCTCGAGGGTCGCGCCGAGCTCGTCCGGATCGGTCGCGATCACCTGCGCGCGTTGCTCGATGTCTGGGACCCCTACCGCGCCGACGTGGCGGTCAACCGGGTGCGGTTGGCGCTGCTCGCGGGTTATCCCAAGCAGGTTCGCCTGCAATTCGCCAGCGGGTTCGCCGCGCTCGCCATCGAGCTCGGTGGGCTCGCGGGTCTGGTGCGGATCGACGAGCTGCGCGGACTACCCATCGGCCCGGCGCTGGCTCGCTACCTGGCGCCGGTTCTGGAGCCTTGACCATGCACGTGGATCGCGAGCGTTCGGCCGTTTCGGCTCTGGTGATGTGCGGCGCGCTGGCGCTGGTCGCCGGTTGCATCCGCGCGCCCGCGGTGGTGATCGTCGACCGCCGGACCGCCGTCGAGCAGCAGGCGTCGGGATCGTTTCGCGGTCTCGAGGACGAGCTCGAGCAGGCGGCCCTTGTGCCGCGGCCGGCATCGCTGACCGCCGCGCAGCTCGGGGCCGCGGGCGTCCGCCGCGAGGGGCTCGAGGCCAGCGATCAGGACGACGACGGCAACGACGCCGTGCGCAGCGACGCCCTGCTGGTCAAGCGGTGCGTCGGCGAGGCGCTCGACGGCACGCTGGTCTTGACCATCGAGCCGTGCACCGGGACGATCGACGTGCCGCAGGTCGGCCGCCTGATCGAGCGGGTCAACCGCGAGCGCCGCCAGCTGTGGCGCTGGCTCGCGGGCAAGGCGCCCGGCAAGTCCGCCGACGAGATCCGCGCGGCGTGGCGCGAGACTCACCTGGTGGGCGTGGTGTGCGGCGGCCAGGTCCAGCTCGACGGCGGCGCGTGGGAGGTCAAGCGGTGCTGATCGCGTGGCTCGCCGCAGCGGTGGTGACGCCGACCGGGCTGGCGATGCCCGACCGGCTGACCGCGGGCACCGGGCACCAGTATCTCGGCGCCGAGGCGCCGGGCGGACGCGAGCTGTACTTCGCGTCGGATCAGGCATCGACCACGCAGATCTTCGTGCAGGACCTCCAGACCGGCGTGCCGCAGCTGGCGTTCGACGAGCTCGCCGACGCGACGTGGCCGCGGCCGAGCCCGGACGGGCGCACCCTGCTGTACATCTCGTATCGCGAGGACGCCGCGGGCGACGTCTGCGTGCGCACCATCGAGGGCCGGCCCGGCGCGCGCAGGTTCGGAGAGCGTCGCTGCCTCACCGGGCCCGACTCGGCGGAGCTCCAGGCGGCGTGGTTCCCCGACAGCCGCAGCATCGCCGTGGTGACCCGGCGCGGCCTGCACGGCGACTTCGAGCTGCGCAGGATCATGCTCGACGGCGGGGCCGGCCAGCAGATCGGAGCCGGCAACGCCGCGAGCCCGACGATCTCGCCCGACGGGCGCTGGGTGGTGACCGTTCCGGTCGAGCGCGGCTCGCGCGACATCGGCCCGAGCTTCCTCAGCCGCACCGCGGGCGCGCTGTCGCTGGCGCGGGTCGCCGGCGGTGCCGCGCAGGCGCTGGCGTTCGACTTGCCGGGCGCCAGCGCGACCCCGGCGTTCTCGCTCGACGGCAACTGGCTGTACTTCACCCAGTTCCTCAATGACACCAACTTCGACGGCGCGATCGACGGCAACGACCACGGCGTGCTGTTCCGGGCCGCCTTTCGCGACGGCAAGGTCGGCGCGCCCGAGCAGCTCAGCAGCGCGCGCTGGAGCTGCCAGTATCCGCTGCCGTCGGCGCGCGCGCTGATCGCGACCTGCCTGGTCGACGGCACGCTCGACGTGTTCGGGCTGCCGCTCGCCGGGGCCGTGCCGCCCGCGTGGACCGCTGCCGCGGCCGCCCCGCCCGCCGGCGGAGCAGGCGATAAACCTACCGCCGCAGGCGATGATCCGGGCGCCGGCGATCCGATCGCCGACGAGCTGTCGTCGAGCCGGGATCGCTGGGAGCGCCTGCTCCTGCTCGCGCATCGCCCGCCATCGCCGGCCGTGCTGCGCGAGATGGTGCGCTGGCACCTCGAGCTCGGCGAGTACGAGTCCGCCCGGTTCTACGCCGGCCGGCTCGAGGCGACCGATGTGGCAGCCGGCGGGGCGCTGCGCGAGCTCGCGGAGCAGCGCCGCGGCGAGCGCGCGCTGGGCCAGGGGGCGCTGTCGGCGCCGTTCGCCGCCGCGTCGCGCGCACGGCTGGCCCGGCTGGCCGAGATCAAGCACCCGCTCGCCGCGCTCGTCCGCAGCGAGATCCTCGACGTGCTCGGCGAGGAGGACGCCGCGCGTGCGGCGATCGCCGGGCTCGACCTCCGCGATCCGCTGGTCGGCGCGCTCTACGCCGAGCGTCTGCTCGCGCTGTACCGCGACAGCCCGCGGTTCTTCGAGCTCTACCAGCCGCTCGCCGAGGCCGAGCTCGAGCACGCCGAGGTCTTCGTTCGCGAGCTCCTGCGCGGCGCCGGCGGCCCCGCGCGCGCGGCCCGGATCGACGGCTGGCTCGGCCGGGTCGACAAGTACAGCGACCTCGCGCTGCTGCTCGAGCTCGAGCGCGCGCTCGCCGATCTCACGCCCGCGACCCAGGAGCCGGTCCGCGCCAAGGTGTTCGCCATCTACCGCAAGAACAAGGAGCTGGCGCGCCGGCGCACGATCGTCGCGGCCACCGTGCGGAGGTCGCTCGCGCTCGACGCCGACGAGCTGCTGTACCAGTTCGCCGATAGCTGGGTCAGCTATGTGCCGCGCGAGCGCGCCGAGCGTCGCTACGCGGAGCGGCTGTACCGCGACGCCGTGTTCGAGCGCGCCTACGTCGAGGCGGCCCGGGGCGCGATCGGCGATGCGCGCGGACACTTCTACGGCGTGACCCTGCAGACCGACTCGCTCGAGGCCCACGCCGCGTTCATCGAGATGCGGATCGCCGAAGGCAAGGACCCGGCCAAGGACTACCCGAGCAAGTTCTCGCCGATGGTCAACCACTACGCGCGGGCCTACCTGACGGCGCGCCGGCTGCCCGAGCTCACCGATCCCGCCGCGCACGCCGCCGCCGTGCGGACCGCGATCGACGAGCTGGGCGCGGTCACCCAGGTCGCGCCCCAGCGCGCCGAGGCCCACCAGCTGTGGGGCTTCGTCGCGCACCAGCGCTTCCTGCGCACCGGCGACCGGCTCGCCGCCGTCGAGGCCAACGCCCACGACCTCGTCGCGCTGGCGCTCGCCCGCGATAACCCGCGCGCGCGCGCCGCGATCCTCGACGGGCTCGGCCGGATCCAGGCCGCCGTCGGCAACTTCGGGCTCGCGCGAGGCTGGCTCGAGCAGCGCGCCAAGCTGCCGTTCGCATCGCCCAGGTCCGAGCTCTCGCACTGCCTGGCGCTGGCGCGGGCGCGGTTCCACACCGGCGACAACGCGGGCGCGGCCAGCGACGGCGATCGCTGCGTCGGGGAGGCCGCCGGCGAGCTGGCGCGGTTTCGCCCGCTCGCGCTCGATCGCAGCGCGCTGTACCACCTCGCCGCCGGCCAGGCCGAGGCCGCCGCGGCGCGCTACGCCGAGCTGTGGCCGCTCGTCGCCGGCGCCGCGGGCCCCGAGGCTGCGCGCAACCGGCTCACCACGCGGATCGGGCAGGCCAGCGCCGCGCTCGCCCTTGGCCAGGCGCGCGAGGCCAGGGACGCGATCGCCTCCGCCGAGACCCAGCTCGCTGCCGGCGCGCCCGTGCCGCGCGAGGGCGCCTACGGCCTCGAGCGTCCCGTCGAGCCACTGCCGGCGGAGAGCTACAAGCTGCTGCTGCTCGGGCTCCGCGCGCAGGCCGAGGTCATCGCCGGCGACCCCGCCGCCGCGACCCGCGCACTGACCGCCCGGCGCGATGCGATCGCCGCTCGCTTCGCCAGGACCCAGCTCG
Organism: Kofleriaceae bacterium; assembly: GCA_035472155.1. Lineage (GTDB taxonomy): Bacteria > Myxococcota_A > Polyangia > Haliangiales > Haliangiaceae > JABFXX01. The sequence goes on along the minus strand of DATIPJ010001073.1, from coordinate 426 downwards.
ACGACGATCTCCTCGAGCTCGCGCTGTGTGAGGCGCAGCTCGCCCGGCTCGCTCGCCGCGAGGCCGCTCCGGTCGCGCGCGTGCTTGCGCACCTCACCACGGCGCGCCAGCATGCGCTCGCGTGGTCGGTCAGCACCAACACGCCGTACGAGGACACCGGCCTGGCGATCCTGGCCGCGTTCGCCGAGCTCCACCTGCTCGACGGTGTGCCGGCCGCGCAGCTCGGCTTCGACCTGCCCGCCGAGCTGACTGCCGCCTATACCCAGCTCAGCGCGGTTCGCAATCCCGCCTGGGAGCCGATCCGCGCTCGCCTGGCCGTGTACCTGACGATGCTGAAACTGAGGAGCCCCGGATGACGACCACGCACTCGATCCTGTCCCTGTCCCTCGCGATCGGCCTCGCCGGGCTCGCCGCGGGCTGTCCAGC
>DATIPJ010001072.1:0-3936 GCA_035472155.1 Kofleriaceae bacterium | reverse complement strand
CGCGCGGGTCCGCGGCTTCGACGGCTTCGCGCGCGCCGATGCCGCGATCCGGGCGCTGCGCGCGGTCAAGCGCGAGGTGGGCATCAACGTCGTGGTGACGCGCGAGAGCTTCGGCGAGCTCGACCGGTTGTTCGCGTATGCGGCCGAACAGCGGTTGTCCGAGGTCGAGCTGTTGCGGTTCAAGCCGTCGGGGCGCGGCGCGCACGCGTACGGCGAGCTGCGCTGCACCGATGCGCAGCACCGGGCGTTCCTGCCGGCGGTGATGGCGGCGGCGAAGCGCCATGCGGTGCGCGTCAAGGTGGACTGCTCGTACACGCCGATGCTGGCCCATCATCGGCCCGATCGCGCGCTGCTCGCCCAGCTCGCGGTGTACGGCTGCACGGGCGGCGACTTCCTCGTCGGCGCCAAGCCCGGTGGACAGCTCACGGCGTGCAGCTTCGCGGCGCCTCCGCCGACGGCGCCCGGCGCCGACCGCCCGCGCGTGACCGAGCTGCGCGCGTACTGGGAGAGCCCCGGCGCGTTCGGCGCGTTTCGCTCGTGGCGCGCGGCGCAAGAGCCCTGCGCGAGCTGCGAGTACCACGCGCTGTGTCGCGGCGGCTGCAAGGTGGTGAGCGCGCATGTCACAGGCGACCCGTCGGCACCGGATCCCGAGTGTCCGCGCGTCGTGGACAGCGTCCACGGTGCGCGCGCAACCGGACCGCGGAAGCTTCCGGTGATATGAAGCCGTGGCGCGCGTGCGTGCGGGGTGCGGTCATCGATCCGGCGAATCGCATCCTGCTCGTGCACTTCAGCACGGGCGTGTGGGCCACTCCCGGCGGCGGGATCGATGCGGGCGAGACCGACGAGCAAGCGCTGCGTCGCGAGCTCGCGGAGGAGATCGGCCTCACGGGGTTCGCGCTCGGCCCGGCGGTGTGGGTGCGCGAGCACGCCTTCCCGATGGCCGCGCACTGCGGACAGCGAGAGCGCTGCTATCTCGTGCGCACGGCGGCGTTCGAGCCTCGGCCGCAGGTCGACCCGGCGATCGAGGGCATCGACGAGATCCGCTGGTGGACGCGCGAGGCGCTCGCGGCCTCGACGGAGGTGTTCGCGCCCACCCGCATGGCGGCGTGGTTCGCGGCGCTCACGGACGAGGGGCCGCCCGCGGAGCCAGTCGACGTCGGCGTTTAGCGGCCCATAGCAAGCGACGGAGGAGTCGTCCAGCGACAATGCAGACGGCGACGCACCGGCGGACGCATGATATAGACGGGCCGATGAAGACGGTCATGATCATCAGTGACGCCACGGGCGAGACCGCCGAGCGCATGGTCCGCGCGGCGACACTGCAGTTCAGCGAGCCGGTGCAGATTCGGCTGTTCTCGCGTGTGCGCCTCGAGACCGAGCTCGAGCAGATCCTAGAGAAGGCATCGGAGCTTCGCGCGCTCGTGGTGTTCACGGTGGTCAACGCCGAGGAGCGCGACCTGATCAGCCAGCTGGTCGAGCGCTACAACATCGAGACGGTCGACCTGATCGGCGCGCTGATCAGCAAGCTCGCGATGTTCCTGGGCTCCGCACCCGCCGGCGTGCCCGGGCTCCTGCACGCGATCACCGACGACTACTTCCGCCGCATCGAGGCGGTCGAGTTCGCGGTCAAGAACGACGACGGCGCCGAGCCGCGCAACCTACCCAAGGCGGATCTGGTGCTGGTGGGCATCTCGCGCACGTCGAAGACGCCGCTGTCGACGTACCTCGCGCAGCGCGGGCTCAAGGTCGCCAACGTGCCGCTGGTGCTCGGCGTCGACCCGCCCGAGGAGCTCTCGCAGGTCGACGACCGCAAGGTGTTCGGCTTGATCGTCCAGCCCGAGATGCTGATGCGGATCCGCCAGGCGCGGCTCTCCCACCTGGGGATGCCGCAGGACTCGAGCTACGGCCAGCGCACCCACATCGACAACGAGATCGCGTACTCGCGCGAGATCTTCCGAAAGCATGCGAACTGGCCGGTCATCGACGTGACCAACCGCGCGATCGAGGAGACCGCGGCCGACATCCTGCGGATCTACCAGGAGCGCTTCGACCCCGGAGCCACGTCGAGGATCACGTAGCGCCTCGCGGGCCGCGCGGCGCGACGAGGACCACGACGCGCGTGTCGACGTTGAGGATCTGGCCCGTGGCGTGGCTGGCGAGCGGCGCGCGCCAGTGGTCGTGGCCGCAGATGGTGAGGCCGACGCCGGCCAGCTCGATCTCGTCGTGGATCGCGTTGTTGCCGGGCTGGTGAGCGTCGCCGCGCGGGCCCTCGTGCAGGACGAGGATGTCGAGGCCATGGTCGAGCACACCCGAGAGCGCGCGCAGCTGGTGCTCCTCGGTGCGGCGCCCGGGCTTGTTCGGGTTGCCGATGATGCCGCCCACGCCGCCGATGCGCAGGCCGTCGAGCTCGGCGTAGTTGCCGTCGAGCAGATAGACGTGCGGCGCGAGCGCGGGGACGTCCGCGACGTCGTCGTGGTTGCCGGCGACGCCCGCGACCCAGGCGAAGCGGTCGGCGAACGCGCGCCAGACGTCGGCGACGTCGCCGGTACCGCCGCGCCTGTTGGCGGCGGGTACCGCGTAGAGGTCGCCGGCGAGGATCGCGCCGCAGCGCGCGGTCGGCGGGATGACGCCATCGAGCGCGAGCTCCTCGAGGACCGCCGCCACCGCGACGCCGAGCAGCTCCGAGCGGCCCTGCGGCCCGGGCACGATCCCCTGCAGGTCGCTGCACACGACGAGGGCGTCGAGCTCGTCGGCGAGCGGCGCGGCGAGGGCGCCGAGGGCGATCGGCAGGCGCTCGACGTCCGAGCCGCGGCCGCGCGGCGAGGCATTGAGGTAGTGAACCTCGCGGAACGGATCCTCGATGCCGGTGATGCGCAGCGGTGGGCGACCGCCGGGCGTCATCGATCGGCGCGATCGTCGCGACCGGCGGCGCGGTCAGCGGCAAGCGGTGCGCGCGCCCACGAGGTGAGGGCGAGCCGGGTCGGCGTGACCTTGACGTGGATGTTCTCGAACCCGGCGGCCTCGAGGCCCCGGGCGAGCGCCCGCCGCGAGAATCGCGTGGGGTGGATCTCGCGGCGCGAGAAGCCCGACCGCCGCGCGACCAGCTCGAGCACGGTGGACTCGATCGCGGGCAGCCACGGCTCGCCGTAGTTGGGCGTCGAGAGCCAGAGCCGGCCGCCCGGCACGAGCGCGCGGCGCAGGCCGACGAGCCACGCCGGCCAGGCGAGCACGTGCTCGACGACCTCCTTGGCGTAGACCGCCGCGAACCGGCGGCCGAGATCGATCGCCGCCTCCGGCGCCACCACGGTGCCGCCGGTGAGCCGGCGATCGCCACGGGCGAGCACGGCGCCGACCGCGCGCGGATCGATGTCGGCGACGTGGAACGACAGGCCGCTCGGAGCGGCGTCGAGCTCGTGGAGCAGACCGCAGCCGACGATGAGGACCTCGCCGCTCGCGTGCTCGTCGGCGACCTGGCGCAGGAACGCGCCGAGATCGCGCTCGAGCGGCCGGTGGTAGAGCGTCCACGGGAACTGCCGCGCACGCGCGTGATTCGCGAAGTAATCCGTCGCGTCGGTCGCGTCCGTCATCGCGGCAGCTCGGCGGCATCGGCGATGATCAGGTACTCGTACGCCGTCGGCGAGTCGGCCGGGACCAGCGGGTCCGACACCGCCCATTGCACCAGGCGCGCGGCCGGCGTCAGCGCGGCGCGCGGCAGCAGGCGCGCGAGCTTCGACGGATAGAACCCGGTCAGCTTCTTGGCGACGAACTCGACGAACGCCGGCGGCATGAACGCGCGGAACAGGAACTCCGAGCGCGCCGAGCCCAGGCCGTACGTCGCGCGGACCTGCCAGCCGTTCTGCGCGAGCAGCCGCGTCCAGACCTTGGCGTCGTAGAGGTGCCAGTGCTGGAAGAAGCCGTTCATCGCGCCCGAGAGGC
>DATIPJ010001071.1:0-2590 GCA_035472155.1 Kofleriaceae bacterium | reverse complement strand
TCCGTCGGCGGCGGCCAGCGCGGCTTCGGGCTCGGTCATCCCGGGCGTGGTCGCGCCCAGCGCGCTGGCGATGGTGGCCAGCCGGCGCGCCATGCCCGGCGCCGCGGTGACCAGGAACCGCAGGACGTGAGGCAACAGGATGCCGTTGCCCTGGCCATGCGGCACGCCGTAGCGCGCGCCGATCGTGTGGCTCATCGCGTGGACCAGGCCGACCGACGACGTGCTGATCGCGAGGCCGGCCAGCATCGCGGCGTTCAGCATCGCCGCGCGCGCCTCGAGGTCGCCGCCGTGGTCGACGGCGGTGGCCAGGTTGTCGGCGATCAGGCGGATCGCGTGCGTGGCGTGCGCGTCGGACACCGGGTTGGCGAACACGTGGAGGTAGGCCTCGATCGCGTGGGTCAGCGCGTCCATCCCGGTGGTCGCGGTGAGCTGCGGCGAAAGGCCCACGGTGAGCCCGGGATCGAGGATCGCGACGTCGGGGATGATGTAGCGATCGAGGATGACGCTCTTCACCCCGAGCCTGTCGTTGCGCAGGATCGCGGCGTTGGTGACCTCGCTGCCGGTGCCGGCGGTGGTGGGCACCGCGATGTGCACGGTCTGGCGCTGCATGAGGCGATGGATGCCGATGGTCTCGACGGCGCGCAGGCCCTCGGCGAGGGCGACGCAGACCGACTTGCCGGTGTCGATCACGCTGCCGCCGCCGAAGCTGACCACGCAGTCGACGCCGTGCGCGCGGCCAAGCGCGACCGCGGCGTCGACCACCCCGAACCCCGAGTCCTGCGGGATGTCGTCGAACACCGCGGCGATCCGCTCGCCGAGCGCGTTGCGAACGCGCGCGACCAGGCCGGCGGCGGTGACGCCGGCGTCGGTGAGCAGCAGCGCGCGGTGTTTTCCGAGGGTGTGCAGCTCGCTCGACAGCCGCGCGACGCTGCCGAGGCCGGACACGATCCGCGGGTGGGCGTCGGTCTCGTACCCGAGGCGGCGGCCGCGGGTGACCAGCAGGCGGTGGCCTCGCTTGGCGTTGGGCTCGGCCTCGGTGGCGACGTGGACGTGCTTGAGCTCGGTGTACTCGGCGAGCCCTTGCTCGCCGAGCTCGCGGCCGATCCCGCTCTCCTTGTAGCCGCCGAACGGCGCGTACGGGTGAAATGCGTGCCAGTCGTTGATCCAGACCGTGCCGACCCGCAGCCGCGCCGCGATCCGCTCCGCGCCTTCGAGGTCGCGGCTCCACACGCCGCCGGCAAGCCCGAACGAGGAGTCGTTGGCCAGCGCGATCGCCTCGTCGGGGTCGCGCCAGCGCAGCACCGCGAGCACCGGGCCGAAGATCTCGTCGCGGGCGATCGTCATCTCGGGGCGAACGTCGGCGAAGATCGTCGGGGTGACGTAGAACCCGTCGCCGCGCCGCGGCTCGCCGCCGATCAGCTTGCGAGCGCCCTGCGCCTCGCCGATCGCGATGTACTTCTCGATCCGCTGGCGCTGCGCCTCGCTGATCACCGGGCCGATCCGCGTCGTCGGATCGAGCTGGTAGCCGACCGTCATCTGGGCGGCGCGACGGGTCAGCTCGGCGACAAACTCGTCGTGGATCGAGTCGTGCAACAGCAGCCGCGTGCCGCTCTCGCAGATCTGGCCGGAGTGGAACATCGAGGCGAACAGCGCGCCGTCGACCGCGAGGTCCATGTCGGCGTCGGGCATCACGATGTTGGCGCCCTTGCCGCCGAGCTCGAGGCTGACTCGCTTGAGGGTTTCGGCGGCGCTGCGCGCGACCGCCTTGCCGGTCGGCGTGCTGCCGGTGAACGCGATCCGATCGACGCCGGGATGGCCGACCAGGAGCTCGCCGATCCGCCGGCCGGTCCCGACGATGACGTTGACCACGCCGCGCGGGATCCGGGTGCGGGTGATCAGCCGCGCGAGCATCAGCGCGGACAGCGGGGTCTCGGGCGACGGCTTGAGCACGATGGTGTTGCCCATCACCGCCGCCATCGTCACCTTCCAGATCGCCATCAGCAGCGGGAAGTTCCACGGGATGATCGCCGCGCACACGCCGATCGGCTCGCGCCGGACGTAGTTGCGCGCGGGATCGAACAGCGACGCCTTGCCGGGGACCGGCTCGCGCCACGGGAACGCGTGCGCGGCGTGCTTGGCCATCGCGCGCATGAACCGCACGCCCTGAAACACATCGTTGGTGGTCCGCGCGAGCAGGCCGCCGGAGTCGCGGGCCTCGAGCATCGCGAGCTCCCCCGTGTGCGCCTGCACCAGATCGGCGAGCTCGAGGATGGCCTCGGCGCGGGCGAGCGGCGTCAGATCGCACCAGGTGCCGGCGTCGAACGCGCGCCGCGCGGCGGCCACGGCGGCGTCGACCTCGGCGTCGCCTGCCTGGGAGACCTCGGCGATCGTGCGGCCGGTGCCGGGATCCGCGGTGGCGAAGGTCTCGCCGGTGGCGGCGCTCACCAGCTCGCCGTCGATCAGCAATCGGTGGGGCTCGGCCATGACTAGGCCACCAGCGCCTTGGCGAGCGCGGCGATCGAGGGGTTGTCCCACAGCAGCGTGGGCGGCAGCTCGCGTCCGAGCAGGTCCTCCAGATCGACGGTGAGCC
>DATIPJ010001070.1:0-6758 GCA_035472155.1 Kofleriaceae bacterium | reverse complement strand
ATCCGCGCGGGCGTCTACCGCGTGATCGGCGACGGCACGAGCCACGTGAGCCGGATCCACGTCGTCGACCTCGTCGCCGCCATCCTCGCCGCCGCGGCGTCGACCTTCGTCGGCCCGGTCAACGCGGCCGACGACGATCCGGCGGCCATCGGCGACGTCGCCGACCAGATCGCGGCGCGCCTGGGCCTCGCTCCGCCCCCGCGCGTCCCCGTCGAGGCCGTGTCCCCCGAGGTCGCCGGCATGCTGACCGCCGACCGCCGGATCACCAACCGCCGCCTCCGCGAGGACCTCGGCGTCGCCCTGCGCTATCCGAGCTGGCGCGTCGCCCTCGACGAGGAGCTCACCGGCCCACCGTCGCGGATCGCGTAGGACAGCGACGCCTCGCGAATCGCCGACCGCTGCACGCGCGGCGGTGGTCCTGTTCCACCGTCCCGGGCCGCCCTCGGCGAAGAGCCGCGCCGATCTCAGCGGCGGCGGCGACGGCGAAGCGTTTGAACGCCGCACAGGGCGGCGAGCAGGCCGGTCGCGCCCAGCTGGCCCAGCGAGCTGTCGCCGGCGTCGCAGCAGCCCCCGGAGGACTTGGCGGTCATGTCGGGGGCGGGGCCGCAGGTGCTCGGGCCCGTGGCGGCGAACTGGCGCTGCACCGCCGGCCACAGCGGCCCGCACAGGTCGGCCTGTGGCGTGCCGGCCGGGCACTCGAGCGGACCCGCGAGCTCGACGAAGCGGAACACCTTGTCCCAGCTCGTCGCGTCGACCGATTTGGCGATCGCCTTGAAGTCAGGCTCCCAGTTCGCGCCGCAGCCGAACAGCTCGCCGTCCTCGCGCTGACCGACGCAGGCCAGCTGCGGCGACCCGGCGAGGGGCGCGAAGGCGGCGCCGCCGTTGGTGGACTCGAACGCGCCGCCGCCGAGGGTGGCCACCACGATGCGGCCGCTGGGGGCGATCGCGACGTCGGCGATCGAAGCCGTGGTCGCCAGCACCTCACCCCAGGTCTTGCCGCCGTCGGTCGAGCGATAGAGCCGGTCGCCGCTGGGAGCGTTGGCGCCCACCGACGACATGAGCACGATCTCGGGATTGGCCCGGTCGACGCCCACGACCATCACCTGCGGCATGGTCCCAAACATCACGTTGGCCAGCGGCGACTCGCTCCAGTTGGAGCCACCGTCGTCGCTGATCTGAAAGTGCGTGCTGGGCGGCTGGCTCGCGACCTCGTAGCCGGTCGCATAGACGCGCTGTCCGCGCGACGGCGCCACGGCGATGCTCTTCCACCAGATCGTGGACGACAGCATGCTGCGCGGCTCGAAGGTCTGCGCGTTGTCGGTCGAGCGATAGATGTTGTTCGGCTTGCCACTCTCGGCGGTCGCGACCCAGATCTCACCGCTGGGGCCGATGTCGATCGCCGAGACCCAGATCTCGGCGATCCTGCCCGGGTCGCCGGCGGGCTTGTCGGCGGTGGCCGTGGTGAACGTGCAGCCGCCGTCACGGCTGACCCGCAGGCCCGCGAACGTGGTCGCGAAGATCGTACCGTCGGCCCCGATCCGATAGACCGGATCGAACTGGCCCGCGTAGCCGAGGTTCTGCTCGCAGATCCACCGGAACGAGCAGCCGTCATCACGGCTGACGAGCAGGCCGAACGTGGTGGCGACGTACAGCGAGTGGGGATCTCCGGGCCGGAACTTGACACCGTTGGTGATCGGCGGTCGACCATTGGCAAGCGCTGCCGCGGGAATCAGACATGCGGCAACGACGGTAGCCAGGCGCATGGCGCGACTATATATGAGCGCCTATGAGTGATCCCGTGCGCATCTCACGGGTGCCGGCGCGGGATGTGCGCGCCTGACGCGCGCCGAGCGGGACCGCACTGCAGCGCCGCTCTTCGCGCCTCATTACGCGCCGATGAAACAAAAGTTCACCAGCCAGGTTTATCGACACGTTAAGAGATCGATGCCAGGCTTTGACCTTGGACGCACCTCGCGGGTCGTGATAACTCAACTCGCGGCGCTCAAGGCGCTACCTCCCAAGGCACACGTGGATAGGATCCTTCTCCTCGCGCCAGCAATAATGCTGCTGGCCACATTCTGTCTCGCCTTCGTAGTCTATTGCGTGATGTGCGCCGTCGGCCGCCCGCCGGTCGTACACAACGTGAAGCACAACCAGTTGCTCGGGCCGTTCTTCGCGAGCTTTCTGGTCTGGTTGATCGGCCCGCTCGAGCGGCTGCTGATTGGCCGGGTGTCGCCGAACGTGATCACGGCGACGTCGCTCGTGCTGTGCGGCATCACCGGGGCCGGGGTCGCGCTCGGCCACCTCGCGGGCGCCGTGTGGCTGTATGCGTTCGCGGGCATCCTGGATGTCCTCGACGGCCGCCTCGCCCGCATGACCAACCAGCAGACGCCGGCGGGCGCACTGTTCGATTCCGTCAGCGACCGCTGGGGCGAGCTGCTCGTGTTCGCCGGCTACGTCTGGTATCTGCACGACTCGCCCTGGCTGCTCGCCGTGATGGCCGCGATCGGCGGCTCGATGATGGTGAGCTACACACGCGCGCGCGCCGAGGGGCTCGGGATCGAGCTCTCGGGCGGCGTGATGCAGCGCGCGGAGCGCATCGTGCTCGTCGCGGGAGGAACCCTGGTCGCGGCCTGGTACGGCGGTGACCTCGAGACCGCAGGGCTCATGGAGCCGATCCTCGGCGTCACGATGCTGATCTGCGGCCTCGCCTCGACGGTCACCGCAATCAATCGCTGGGTCATCGCCTACCGCGAGCTGGCCAAGCGCTACGAGCACCGCATCGAGGCCGAGCTCATCGCGGCCTCGCTCTCGCAGCCGAGCGTCCCCGCCGCGGCGCGCGTGCGCCGGACCGAGGACTGGCCCTCGCACGTCCGCAAGGTCGCGCCGATCGAGCAGCACTGAGCGGTCGCGCGTCACCGACGATCGATGCGCCGGCGACGATCCGCCGACGGTGACGCGCCAGCGGTGATGCCCATCACCGACGATTGACGTGCCCACGACGATCCCCCAACGGTGACGCGCCAGCGTGACGCGCCAATGGGGGCACGCCAACCGTGAGAGGGCGACCATCCCGGCGCGTCGTCAGCCGATGATGGCCACCACCGGCGCGTGGTCGCTGGCGTCCTGGCCCTTGCGCGCGTTGCGATCGATCGAGCAGGCCGTGCAGCGCGCGACGAGCGGCGCAGTCAGGTAGATGATGTCGATCCGCAGCCCCTGGTCCTTGAAGAACGAGATGCCGCGGTAGTCCCACCACGAGTACAGCTTGCGGTCGCCGTTGTGGTGCCGGAATGCGTCGGTGAGCCCGAACGCCGCCATGCCGGTGAGCGCGTCGCGCTCGGGTGCGCTGGTGTGGATCGAGCCCTGCCATTTCTCGGGCGACCACACATCGCGATCGTCGGGGGCGACGTTCATGTCGCCGCACACCGCGAGCGGCTGCTCGGGCGACGCCGTCCGGTCGAGGTACGCGCGCAGCCGCCCGAACCAGGCCAGCTTGTACGGGTAGCGGTCCGACGCCAGGTCCTGCCCGTTGGGCACGTAGACGCAGACCACGCGCATGCCGTGCGTCGTCGCCGCGATCGCGCGCGCGTCCTCGTCGTCGGCGCCGTCACCGAACCCGCGCACCACGTCGGCCAGCGGCTGCGTGGACGCGATCGCCACGCCGTTGTAGCTGCGCTGGCCGAACATCGCGACCTCGTAGCCGAGCTTCTTGAGCGGCGCGAGCGGGAAGCCGCTGTCCTCGACCTTGGTCTCCTGCAGGCACAGCACGTCAGGCCGCTCCTGCCCGAGCCACGTCAACAACCGCTCCTCGCGCGCGCGGATGGAGTTGATGTTCCACGTCGCGAGCTTCATCGCGCGCACCTACATGGCCGCACTTGGCACAGCCTTGCGAGCGGCCCGCGCCACTGGCGTGCGGAATGCAGCACCGGCCCGGAAGAGTTAGACCGTGCAACGTCCTTAGACGTGGGGATCAACGATGAAGGCACAAAACGACCTGTCGCTGTGGAGCATCATCGAACGATTGCAGCGCCGCCTCGAGCGCCAAGGCCTCACGCCCGCGTCCGCGGACTAGGTCGTTTCCGTCGCGCTGCGCCACCTGCTCGTCCCGGCTACGAAGTAGGCAACTTATCGGGCGTGCATGTGGGGTCGAGGTACTTGGCGAGCTTGCCCTGGATGTATTCCTTGGCGCGCCCACGCCACAGAAAGCCGGGGTCTGCGCCGCGAAACCGGGCATGACCGCCGCCCAGCGTCAATTCGCCATCGATCCGGACCACGAGGTACTTGCCGCTGAATCTGGCCTTCACCGCGTCGAGCCACGTCACCTTGATGCCGTGCTTGTTCGCCAGGTACTGGCTCAGAATATCCAGGCGCCCGCGTGCGTCCTGATCGGAGAGCTCGTACGGAAAATCGATCTCCATCCTAGCTCCGATCGTCTAGCACATTCTACTACGGGGTTTCGGGTCTGCCACGGGTTGCTCGCTCCAGATCACGACGTTGCTCGTCGGTAAGTTGCTGCTCGCACGTCTCGAACCCCTCATGGTCGGCCGCCTGAACCAGGCACTGCCGCACCCCGGCCGACCACTTGCCCTCCGTGCACGCCTGACTCAGTGAATCGCGCATCGCAGGCAGCTGGTCCGTCACCGCGCGCGCAGTTGCCTCGTCGAGCTTCGCGTTCGCCAGCTCGTGCCGCGCGATCTCGACGAACCTCGCCGCAACCGCGCTGCACGGCGGCGCACCATCGCCGCGGCCACGGCACGCTCCACCAGCGAGCAGGATCACGAGCAGCGCGCACCGCACCACCCAACGGTTTTCGTCTCCGCGCGCCCTCATGTCAAGGCAGTGAAGAAGTGTGAACCCGCTCCATCAGCGCTCCATCAGTGCTCCATCACCGCACGGTGCGCACGTCACTACGCAGCCGGCGCTCACCTTCACGGGGCAAAAAGCTCATGCACGCGGGTCGAACCAATGTGCGGAACGAACCAAATGCGCCGAATGAAGCGATGCGCGCGGGACGAGCGATGCGCGCGGGACGAATCGATGCGCGGCGAAGCGATGCGTGCGGAACGAACCAAATGCGCCGAACGAAGCGATGCGCGCGGGACGAGCGATGCGCGCGCGGAACGAACCGATGCGCGCGCGGAACGAACCGATGCGCGCGCGAAACGAACCGATGCACGCGCGGAACGAACCGATGGGTGCGGGACGAACCGATGCGCGCGGTACGAACCAATGCGCGGGACGAATCGATGCGCGCGGGACGAGCCACATGCGCGGCTCGATGGCGCGAGCCGATCATGGGCGCTTGTTCGGCACATCGCGAGCAGATATGGAGCCGACGAGTTTCCAGCCTTCGCGCAATAACCACGATTCGGGTCTTCGGACAAAGAGCGGATCATAGGTCTCGCGAATGGGCCACATGAAGGCCTTGTCGTCGAGCTCCTTCCAGCCGGGGAAGGAGATACCGCTGGAGAACGGATCGACGAGCCACGTGCTCGCAAGCCCTCGCTGATCCTCATTGTGCTTCCGCCAATTGAGGATGTACGAAATTGCTCGGTGAGCTCGAGTTGGCGACGTGATCACCTCGAGGTGATAGCGGTCTGCGAACACCGGTCCTCGCCGACGGCGGCCACCGACACGCAGAGCGGTATTGACGTTCCTCGCAGCCGAGATCTGAAAGCCCTGCATTCCGCGCGCGAGTGCCAGGTTGTTGTGGGCCTCGACCAACATGTGTACGTGGTTCCGCTGAATGCTCACGTGAACGATACGAAATCGTTCGCGCAGGGCTGCGATGAGCGTTGCGTCGCGCACGGCCTTGTACAGCTCGCGCCGCCGCATGCTGCCGACCTCGGGCACGACACGCATCACGACGTGCAACGCCTGATTGGCCTTGATCGTCGGTCTTGCCTGATGTGGCGAGCCAGCGCGAGTGCCCTTCGGCTTGCGTCCTGCGTGCCTGCGCTTGCCACCGCGACGGAAGAGATCCTGCTGGATGTGTCGCTTGCGTGGCTTCCTTGACACCGCCGCCTTCATTCGATCTTGTTAGCCATTCTGGGTTGAGATGTCAATGAAGGATAGTTTGAAATCTCCGAACTAATAGCCAATGATTCCAATACTACAGACCGCGTTCGTCGTGTGGTGCGTTCGCCGTGTGGTGCGTTCGCCGTGTGGTGCGTTCGTCGTGTGGTGCGTTCGTCGTGTGGTGCGTTCGTCGTGTGGTGCAGCTGTTCGTCGAGGTGGGTTGGTTTGCGTGCAACGAGCATCGAAGCGCTTTTGTGTGTCGATGGTGTGCCGGTGTCGTGCGATTGCTTCAGGTTTCAGGTGTTGTCGACGGTCCATAGGGAGAGTTGATCCGATCTGGTTCGGAGTCTGAGCGCACGGTCGGGAGAGTCGCGCGGCCGGCCTGTGGATAGTGGCTCGGCGGAGACCTGCGCATCGAGTCGCAGAGTGGCGCGATGGACGCAGGTCGTCCGCCTCACGCCACAATCCACAGTCCTGTGCCTTGAACCAGGCTCCGTTTCGGTTTTTAGAAAACCGGATTCGGAGGAAGAGAATATGCCAGGCAACATCGAGCGGTCCCAGACCGGGTCGGTCCCAAACCGGATCGGTCCCAAACGGGGGCGGTCTCAAACTGGGAGTCCAAACGGGAGCGCGCATTCTGCAGAGCCGCGAATCGACCTCTCTTCAATCTCCCATTTATAAAAATCCGGAAAAGGTGACTGCGCGCGGGCGTTAGCGCTGTGCAGTCGTGTGAGCGGGCG
>DATIPJ010001069.1:0-4376 GCA_035472155.1 Kofleriaceae bacterium | reverse complement strand
AGCGACATCGCCGACGAAGAACTCGGCGTGCGCGCGCCCCAGCTGCTGCGCGATGTCGCTCGCACGGTCCACGTAGCGCGCGTGCACCTCGATGCCGCGGCAGGTCGCCGATCCACTCAGCGCGGCGATCAGGCAGGGCAGACCGGTCCCGGCGCCCAGGTCATAGAAGCGATCCTCGGGCCCGATGTCGAGCAGCGCGAGCGCCGCAACGATCGTGTCGGCGTCGGAGCACGCAAAGCCGGTCCTGCCGTCGAGCCGCTCGCGCGCATCGCTCGGCCCAAGCGGCGCCGGCGCGCTCCCCATCACCCAGTCGACGACCGCCGCCGCCGGCACGCCCGTGCGCTCGGCGAGCGCGCGCGTGTGCGCAAGCAGCTCGCGATAGCCCCACCGCTGCGTCCGGGCTTGCTCGCGCAGCTTCCGCGCCGCACGGGCGATCGGATGCGCACAGCTCGCCTCTGCCCATGCGCCCCACAGCGCCTCGCAGCGCGCGGCGAGCTCGGGCACCAGCCCCATGCTCACCCGGCACGCATGGTTCAGCGGATGTCCACGCTCGACCATCTCGAGCAGCGGCAGCTCCGCGACGAGCGGCGCCAGCGGCGACGCCATCCGCTCTACGCGCGCGAGCCACGACGAGATCCATTCACGCGCCTCCGGCAGCGCCTCGGCCGCATCAGCGACGACGCCGATCCACTCGCACGCCGTACGCAGCGCGACAAAGGCTCTCGTCGCGCATCGAAACGACCGCGGCTGCGCCGATAGACCGAGCTCCGACAGCGCTCGCGACACTCCGCCGATGTCCCGCCGAAGCGCCGCCTGCTCGTCGGGCGTGGGCGCACGATCCGCAAGCTCTTCCTGCCAGCCGAGGATCGTGCAGAACGCATCCAGCGCCGCTGTGGTCGTGCCGGCGATGCGTGCAGCCGCGAGCACATCGCGGAGCCGCCGCTCCATCGAGATGTCGCCCATGACCTCGGTCCGATCCTCACTCATGACCGCGATCCCCGGCGGCGAGCCATCAGCCGAATGCATCCCACCGGGATCGTCTTCTCGCGTACCGTGCCGCGACCCTGCTCGACGACGACCGAAGGCGCCTCGCGGTCGGGTTGGTCGTGTGCTGCTGGCTCCTGCGGCTCCCAGACAGGTTCGCGGCGTCTGCGCACGTCCCTGTAGGCGAGACGCGGAAGCCAGGCGATGATCTGCGTGCGAGCGACGAGACCGAGGTGACGCGAGTCCTCGCTGCCCGGCGCATCCCCGATGACCGCGAAATGTCCCTCCGGGATACGAGCACTGGTGAGGCTACGCACGAGCCACACCGGCAGTGGATCGTCACCGACGGCGGCGATGCGCTTCACGCGGTACCCGACATCGCCGTTCGCGCGCGCATGCCCTGCGAGCCGCTCGGGCAGAGCGAACACCACGACATCGCCGATGGCGAACCGCTGTCCGCGCTGCGGACGCCGGGCGAGAGCGCGCTGCCCGTCGACCAGCATCGGCTCCATGCTCTGTCCGACGACCGTGACGATCAGCCATCGCTCGCGGGCCCAGGCCACCATGGCGAACAGGGCGGTGAGCGAGCCGCCGACGACGACCGCGACGAGCAGGGGGATCATGGGTTCGCTCCGCGCCGCGCGAGGGTGCGGTCCCGATAGCCCGCGGCCTGGAGCGCGAACAGCCGCGCGTATTCGCGGCCGGCGGCGATCAGGGCGTCGTGGCTGCCGCGCTCGATGATCGCGCCGCCGGCGAGGACGACGATGGTGTCGGCGCCGCGCAGCGCGCCCAGGCGATGCGAGATCAGGATGCGCGTCTTTCCCCGGGCGTGCTGCTCGAGGGCGCGGTGGAGCCGGTGCTCCGCCTCTGCGTCGAGGCCGGCGCTGGGCTCGTCGAGGATCAGCAGCTCGGCGTCCTCGCGGATCAGGCAGCGCGCGACGGCGAGGCGCTGCCATTGCCCACCGGAGAGCACCGTGCCGCGGGACCCGCCGCGGGCATCGAGGTCGGACAGGCGCTTGGTGAGCAGCGTGTCGTAGCCATTCGGCAACGCGGCAAGCACGTCGTCGAGATCGACCCGCCGCGCGGCCTGGCGGATCCGCTCTCGATCGCTGTGCGCGTGCGAGATGTCGCCGAGCGCGATGTTGTCGGCGACGGACAGCTCGTACTCCATGAAGTCCTGGAACGTCGCTGCGAGGCGAGCGTGGAGCGCCTGCCGGCTCACGGTCCGCAAATCGACCCCGTCCCAGAGGATGCGGCCGCGCTCCGGCTCGTAGAACCGGCACAGCAGCTTGATGAGGGTGCTCTTGCCCGCGCCGTTGACGCCGACGATGCCGACCGAGGTACCGGCCGGGATCACGAGGTCGACACCCTGCAGCACCCAGGGGCCATCGGGGTGATAGCGAAACCAGACGTCGTCGAACCGGATCTCGCGGCGCAGCGGACCCGGCAGAACGCCCGCGCCGTCGTCCTCGGGGAGCGCGAGCAGCGCGCGGTAGTGGCCGAACAGCGCGAGCGCGCGGCCCGAGAGCGCGAGCATGGAGAGCGCGCCGATGAACGCCTCCTGGATGCCGACGACCGCGGCGAAGAACAGCGCGACGTCGCCGAGGCCGAGCTGGCCGCGCGCGATCACGAGTGCGCCGAGCGCCGCGAGCAGCATGGCGGCCAGCGCGAGCAGCGCCTGCACGAGCAGCGTGCGGCGCACGATCGCGCGCTCGGTGCGCCCGCGCTCGAGCAGCGTGCGGTGCAGCCGCCCGAGCAGCACACCGCCGATGCCGAGCAGCCGGATCTCCTTGGCGGCGCGCGCGTCGAGCAGCAGCGACCGGTACAGCTGGCGCCAGCGCTCGACCTCGGTCATCGCCTCGAACAGCTTCAGATCTGTGCGGCTGCGGACCCACTGCGCGGCCAGGCCGAGCAGGCCGCACGCGAGGAGCAGCGCGCCCAGGAGCGGCGACACGGCGAACACGACGCCCAGCAGCGTCGCCACCGTGGCGACCACGCGGAGCAGCGTCATCCCCAGCTGCGTGATCAGCTGCGGCGCCTCGGCGGCCGCCGCCTCGGCCAGCGCCAGCTGGCTGTGAAACCGCGGGTCCTCGAAATGAGCGAGCCCGGGCAGCCGGTTGACCTTGCCGAACAGCGCCCGGGTCACCGCCAGCGACACGCGCTGCTTGAGCGTGGTCTCGAGGTAATGCGCCAGCTCGAGCATGAGCCCGAAGCCGCCCGCGCTGAGCGCAGCTCCGAGCGCCCACAGGACGCGCGCGGTTCCCGCGCCGGCGGCCCCCATTTCCAAGTTTATGATCAGGCCGCGCAGCAGCCACGCCGCGGCCGCGGGCACCACGCCGGTCGCCACGCTGCATGCGATCGCGACCGCGCAGCCCACCGGGGCGCAGCCCCACTGCAGGCGGACCGCGACCACCACCGAATGCAGCCGGTCGCGCGCCTGATCGCCCCGGGCTTCGCTCGGTCCGGTCATTTCTTTCCGAGCGTCCCTCGCTTCGCTGTTCCATCCGCTCACCGCGACACCACGTCCTCGAGCACCCGCCCGGCGGCCGCCACCACGCCGCGCTCGAGCCGGACCAGGGTCGGGAAGCTAACGGCGCCGAACGCCTCGGTGACCCGATGACTCTCGAAGATCGCGACCGGGCCGAGCTCGCCCAGACGGCGCGCGAGCACGTGCGCCTCGGCGAGGTCGCCATAGATGAAGGACACGACCGGCAGCTGTGGCGGCTGTGCGATCAGGCGCTCCTCGACGGCCTTGCACTTGCTGCAGCCCGAGGTGACAAAGCACACCAGCGCGCGCTCGTGGGCCGCGAGCGACGCGGCGGAGACCTTGTCGCCGGTGGTCAACTCGACCTCGAACGGCCGCACGAGATGGCCCGGCTGCGGCAGCTGGGGTGGCACCTTGCGCTGGCGCGCCATGCGCTCGAGCGCGCGCAGCCTGCCGGCGAGGCCCACGACCAGGAGCAGGCTGGCCAGCGCTGTGGCCAGGCTCGCGATTGCGACGCACAGCTCGAGCGCGGTCACGATCGGCTCGCGATCTCGTCGAGCTCCTCGAGCGAATGGCCGGCCGCACGGATCACGCCATGCTCGACGCGCATCAGCGTGGGGTAGCCCGACTCGGGTCGGTGGCCGAACGCCAAGCCGACGTCCTCGAAGAGCCACGCCACCGGGCCGAGCGGCGCGAGCGAGCGCGCCAGCGCGAGCGCCTTGTCGCGGTAGTCGCCGTTGTACACGAACGACAGCAGCGGCAGCTCGAGGCGGCGCTCGTACAGTCGCCTGCGCTCGGCGTCGCACTTGAGGCACATGCTGGCGAAGAACCCCACCAGGTACACGCCCGAGCGCACGATGTCCTCGTCGATGCGCTTGCCGCCGAGCGCCTCGACCGCAAACGGCGC
>DATIPJ010001068.1:0-16025 GCA_035472155.1 Kofleriaceae bacterium | reverse complement strand
ACGGCGGTCGAGCGCCTGCTGTGGCTGCCCGGCGAGGCGCCGAACGCGCCGCCGCCGGCCATGCTGGCGTTCGACGCGGTACTCGCCGAGAGCGACGCGCCGCCGGCGGTCGAGCTCGATAGCCGGGCGCTCGCGCAGATCATCTACACGAGCGGGACCGAGTCGCTGCCCAAGGGCGCGATGCTGACGCACGAGGCCGTGTTGTGGGAGTACGTCAGCTGCATCATCGAGGGCGAGATCAGCGAGCACGACCGCATCCTGCACGCGCTGCCGCTGTATCACTGCGCGCAGCTCGATGTGTTCCTCGGGCCGGCGGTCTACGTCGGGGCGACCAACGTGATCACCGGCGCGCCGACGCCGGACAACATCCTGGCGCTGCTGTCGCGATATCACCTGACGTCGTTCTTCGCGCCGCCGTCGGTGTGGATCGCGCTGTTGCGCTCGCCGCGGTTCGCCGAGGCCGACCTGTCGGCGCTCGCCAAGGGCTACTACGGCGCGTCGATCATGCCGGTCGAGGTGCTGCGCGAGCTGGCGGCGCGGCTGCCCGCGGTGCGGCTGTGGAACTTCTACGGCCAGACCGAGATCGCGCCGCTCGCGACGGTGCTGCGACCCGAGGACCAGCTGCGCAAGGCGGGCTCGGCGGGCAAACCCGTGCTGAATGTCGAGACCCGCGTCGTCGATGATGCGATGTGCGACGTCGCGCCCGGCCAGGTCGGCGAGATCGTGCACCGCTCGCCTCAGCTGTTGCGCGGCTACTTCCACGACGACGAGCGCACGGCGGCGGCGTTCGAGGGCGGCTGGTTCCACTCGGGCGACCTCGCGACGGTCGACGACGAGGGCTACATCACGGTGGTCGACCGCAAGAAGGACATGATCAAGACCGGCGGCGAGAACGTCTCGAGCCGCGAGGTCGAGGAGGCGATCTACCGGCTCGCCGGGGTCTCGGAGGTCGCGGTGGTCGGGCTTCCGGATCCGTACTGGATCGAGGCGGTGACCGCGGTGATCGTGGCCAAGGCGGGCGCCGCGCTCGCCGAGGCGGCCGTCGTCGCGCACTGCCGCGAGCGCATCGCGCACTTCAAGGTGCCCAAGCGCGTGGTGTTCGTCGACGCGCTGCCGAAGAACCCGAGCGGCAAGCTGCTCAAGCGCGAGCTGCGCGCGACCCTCGCGACGTGATGCGGTGCATGGACGTAGCGCGGAACGCGTGAACAGTGCGATGACGTCGTCATGAGAGCGAGCGTTCTCGGGATGCTGTTCCTCGCGTCGTGCTGCGGCAGCGGACGCGGTGCGGCGACCGCGCCGGCGACGGTGCGGCCGCAGCCGGCGGCGGCGGCGGATCGCGCAGGCGACCCCGCGGAGCGGGCGGCGCTGGTCGAGCGCGTGCGCGCCGAGACGCGCCATGCCTGGCGCAGCTACGTGAAGTACGCGTGGGGCCACGACGAGCTGCGGCCGGCGACGCACGGCGCGCGCGACTGGTACGGCGAGTCGCTGCTGATCACGCCGGTCGACGCGCTCGACACGCTGGTGATGCTGGGGCTCACCGACGAGGCGGCCGCGGCGCGCAAGCTGATCGACGAGACGCTCTCGTTCGACAAGGACGTCACGGTCAAGAACTTCGAGATCGCGATCCGCGTCCTCGGTGGACTGCTCTCCGGCTACCAGCTGACCGGCGATGCGCGCCTGCTCGCGCTCGCCGATGACCTCGGCGCGCGCCTGTTGCCGGTGTTCGCGTCGCCGACGGGGATGCCGTACATGTACGTGAACCTCAAGACCGGCAAGGTCTCGGGCGCGAAGACGAATCCCGCGGAGATCGGCACGCTGCTGCTCGAGCTCGGCGCGCTGTCGAAGCTGGTGAACAAGCCGGTGTACTTCGACAAGGCCAAGAACGCCGTCATCCAGCTCTACAAGCGGCGCTCGCAGATCGGCCTCGTCGGCGAGGAGATCGACGTCGAGACCGGGCAATGGACCAACCCCAATAGCCATGTCGGCGGGGCGATCGATTCGTATTACGAGTACCTGCTCAAGGGCTCGATCCTGTTTGGCGACGACGAGCTCGCGCAGATGTGGAAGGCGAGCGCCGCGGCGCTCGACAAGTACGTCGCCGAGGAGGTCGGCGGCGCGCTGTGGTACGGCCAGGTCGACATGACGACCGGGCAACGCACGGCGAGCGAGTTCGGTGCGCTGCACGCGTTCCTGCCCGGCGTGCTCGTGCTGGCGGGCGATGTCGCGCGCGCCCGGCGGCTGCAGGACTCGGCCTACCGGATGTGGCAGCTGCGCGGGATCGAGCCCGAGGTGCTCGACTACCGCGCCATGAAGATCACCGCGGCCGGCTATCCGCTGCGCCCGGAGATCATCGAGTCGGCATGGTACCTGCGGCGCGCGACCGGCGACGCGCAGTACCTCGCGATGGGCAAGGCGATGCTCGACGCGCTGATCGCGCACACGCGCACCGACGACGGCTTCACCGTGCTGAAGAGCGTCGAGACGATGGAGAAGGGCGACCTCCAGCCGAGCTACTTCCTCGCCGAGTCGCTGAAGTACTTCTATCTACTCTTTGCGCCGGACGGCGCGTTCGATCTCGACCGCGTCGTGTTCACGACCGAGGCCCATCCCCTGCGCCGCACCTGGTAGAGCCGTCGAGACAGCGCGCGCGGCCTGGGAGCCGACGAAGGTGCAGACCGAAGGCTCCCCGTTGCACACGAAGCCCGCCTCGATGAAGCAATCCGCCGAGCAGCCATCGAAGGAGTTGGCGCTGCCGTCGTCGCACTCCTCGCCGCCGCGGATGTGGACGCGGCCGTCGCCGCAGGCCGCGCGCGTGCAGTCCGCGTTGCAGAATGCCGAGTCGCCCGCGTCGTCGCACTGCTCGTGCGCCAGCGGGTTGGTGAAGCCATCGCCGCACACCGGGCGCGTGCAATCCGGGTTGCAGGTCGCGGTCGCGATGCCGCCGGAGTCGCACTGCTCGAACGGCGCATCGACCACGCCATTGCCGCACGAGCCGGCGAACAGGACCCGGGCGGTGACCGCGTCGTGGACCGCGATCGGGAAGCCCTGGCGGCGCAGCGTTCCGCCTGCGTAGTCGGTCGTGGGATCGACGACGCTGGCCACCGAGAACACGTAGGAGCCGCCGACCGCGAACAGCGAGGGCGGCATCACGGCGATCGGCGCGGTGGTATCGAACGTGGCGATCGGGGTGAGCGTGGCGAACGAGCCGTCGGAGGTGATCTGCGAAGCGGTCACCGCGTAATGGGACACGCCGACGACCGGCAACCACTCGATCGCGACCGCGTGGATGCCGTCGAACTCCACGGCGCGCGCGGTGCTGGCGTCGACACCCTGCAGGCGGATCCCGCGCGGCGCCGGGAACGGCGCCTGGTGGATCGCGAACGTTGTGAACGGTGGGAGCGGTACACGCGCGAAGGTGTTGCCGAAGTAGATGGCCGTTTGCGTGGTGCCGCGCGCGGCATAGTTCCAGAACGTCTGGGGAGATTCGAACACGAAGCGCGGCCACTCGAGGGGGTACGGGTCATTGAACGTGCCGAACGCGAACAGCAGCTGCTGGGACGCGTTGACCCGCTGGCCGATGTCGAGGATCTGCGCGCCCTGAGAGACCGCGCCGATCAGCCCGGCGCGCATGCGCCACAGCATCGAGATCGGCTGGTGAACCGGCACATCGTGACCCTCGATGAACGAGCTGGGGACGTACTCGACCTGGACGAACCCGGACGGCGGCGGCGTCAGGCTCCCGGTGACGCTCGTGTCCTGGCCGTTGACGAGCGTGAGCGAGCGGGTCGAGAACGCCTCGACGATCAGCCGCTGGGACTGCCCGGCATCGGTCCGGTTGAGCCGGCGCTGATGCGTGACGAACAGATCGTCGGCGGAGGCGGCATTGAGCAGCGGCGCCAGCGTGTCTCGCCAGTCGATCACGAGCGGATCGAAGGGCGGGGACGTGAGGATCTCGCCACCGTTCGAGAACGAGTCGACGAAGGCCAGATCCTGGGCCTCGTCGGGAAAGCCGCTGGTCAGGTGGAACGTGAGGCGGGTCGGCAGCGTGGCGAGCGGCCCGTTGACGCGGCCGAGCGCGAACACGCCGAGATCGAGGGCGCGCGACGCGGTCTGGTAGAAGTGCGGGACCGGATCGCCGGGCGCGACGACGAGCAGGTCGTACGAGCCTGCCGGCACGCCGCGGATGGTGAACGACCCCCCGGTGTGCTCGGCGTCGAGGACGCGGAATCCGCCCGGGCTGCCGTCGGGGACGTACGCTTGCACGACGAACGTCGAGAGGTCCTGTGGCACAGGGACGACGGTCGCCGGCGCGACCGCGTGCAGATCGATCGCGACGCCGTGCACATCGGACCCCCCGCCGGGCGCATCGGGCGGAACGCCGCCGTCGGGGAAACCGATGTCGCCATCGGGCAGACCGGCGTCGTTGCTTGGCGGGCGGCCATCCGGCGGACGGCCGTCGATGGGGCCGCCGTCGATGGGGCTCGCGTCGGTCACGCCGCCATCCACCAGACCCGGAGGATCGGGAAACGCGACCTCGCCGAGGTGGTCGTTGCTCACTCCGCATGCAGCGACACCGCATGCAGCGACACCGAAGACGACCGCGAGCCACCGTGTTTGCATGGCGGGCACTCTAGCGGCACGCAGGGGTCGACTGCTGTCGGATCGACGCTCCGATCGACGCGGGTGCGCGGCGCGAGGCATTGCCGTTCGTTGCCACCGGCGGCGCTGGCGAAAGGCAGGGTGCGGCACCATCGATCTTGCGCGCGCGCGGGCTGGCGCCGGAGCGCGGGAGGCGTCAGCCTTCGTGCTTTGCGCCGGGGTGGCATGCCGCAGATCATCGTCGATGGGCTGGTGAAGACATTCGAGATCGCAGAGCGCGCGCCAGGGATGTGGGGTGCGCTGCGCGGCGTGGCCCGGCGGCGGGTGCGCACGGTGCGCGCGCTCGACGGCGTGTCGTTCTCGATCGAGCGCGGCGAGCTGGTCGGCTACATCGGCCCGAACGGCGCGGGCAAGAGCACCACGGTCAAGATCCTGTCCGGCATCCTGGTCCCCGAGGGCGGGCGGTGCGAGGTCGCCGGGCGCGTTCCGTGGAAGCAGCGCATCGCGCACGTCGGGGACATCGGCGTGGTGTTCGGGCAGCGCACGCAGCTGTGGTGGGACCTGCCGGTGATCGAATCGTTCGAGCTGTTGCGCGACATCTATCGCGTGTCCCAGGACCGCTACCTGCGCATGCGCGATTCGATGGTGGCGCTGCTCGGGCTCGAGTCGCTGCTCGACGTGCCGGTGCGCCAGCTCTCGCTCGGGCAGCGCATGCGGTGCGACCTCGCGGCCGCGCTGTTGCACGCGCCGGCGATCCTGTTTCTCGACGAGCCGACCATCGGGCTCGACGCGGTGTCCAAGCTGGCCGTGCGCGACTTCATCCGGCAGCTCAACCGCGAGCACGGCGTGACGGTGATCCTGACGACGCACGACATGGACGACATCGAGGCGCTGTGCACGCGCGTGGTCGTGATCGCCAATGGCAAGATCCTGTCCGATGGCGCGCTCGGGGCACTGCGCGCGCAGGTCACGCGCGAGCGCTGGCTCACCGTCGACCTGGTCGATGCGGGCGCCGCGCTCGAGGAGCCCGATGCGCGCGTCATCCGGCGCGATGGCCAGCGCGTGTGCCTGGCGTTCGACCCCGACGTCGTGGCGCCGGCCGAGCTGATCCGCCGGGTCACCAGCCGGCACGCGATCCGCGACCTGTTCGTCGAGAACCCGCCGATCGAGACGATCGTCGCGCGGCTGTACGCCTCGCACGAAGGGGCGCCGTGAGCGCCGCGCGATCGGCGAGGCTCGAGGGCGGCGGCGCGCTGCGGCCCTACGCCGCGGTGATCGGCGCGCGGTTTCGCATGCTGCTGCAGTACCGCGCGGCGGCGATCGCCGGGCTGTTCACGCAGATCGTGTTCGGCCTCGTGCTGATCATGGTGTACGAGGGCTTCTATCGCTCGTCGCCGCCCGAGGCGCAGCCGATGGCGTTCGCCCAGGTGACCTCGTACGTGTGGCTCGGGCAGGCGCTGCTCGCGATGCTGCCGTGGAACGTCGACCCCGAGATCCAGGCCATGGTGCGCAGCGGTGCGATCGCGTACGAGCTGTGCCGGCCGATCGATCTCTACGGCCTGTGGTTCTCCCGCGCGGTCGCCCAGCGCTCGGCGCCGACGATGCTGCGCGCGCTGCCGATGTCGGTGTTCGCCACGGTCGGTCTGCCGCTGCTCGGGCTGGGCGAGTGGCGGCTCGCGCCGCCGGCGTCGCTGGCGACCGGCGCCGCATTCGCCGTGGCGCTCGCGTGCGCGCTGGCGCTGGTCTGCGCGCTGTCGGCGCTGCTCAACATCCTCCTGTTGTGGACGCCGCGCGGCGACGGCGTGTACGTGTTCGCCACCGCCACCGTGTCGCTGCTCTCGGGCCTCCTGGTCCCGCTGCCGCTGCTCCCCGACTGGGCGCAGCCCGTGCTGCGCTGGCTGCCGTTCGCCGGGATCGTGGACCTGCCGTTCCGGATCTACAACGGGCACATCGCGCTCGCCGGGCTCGCCCTGGTGCTCGCGCGCCAGCTCGGGTGGACGCTGGCGATCGCCGCGCTCGGGCGATGGCTGCTCGCGCGCGGCATGCGGCGCGTGGTGGTGCAAGGCGGATGACGCGCATGATGCACACGATGCGCGACGCGCTGCGGCTGTATCGCCACTACGTGAGGGTCTCGATCCGCACGCAGCTCTCGTATCGCGCCTCGGTCGTGATCAGCACGTTCGGGACGCTGCTGATCACCACGACCGAGTTTCTTGCGGTGCTCGCGCTGTTCGATCGGTTCGGGCGGCTGCGCGACTGGACGCTGCCCGAGGTCGCGCTGTTCTACGGGCTGATCTCCGTCACCTGGGCGCTGAGCGATTCGTTCGCGCGCGGCTTCGACACGTTCAGCCGCATGGTGAAGACGGGCGACTTCGATCGCCTCCTGTTGCGGCCGCGCTCGACCGTGCTGCAGCTCCTGGGCGCCGAGCTCACGCTGCGGCGCGCCGGTCGGCTCATCCAGGGGCTCGCGGTGCTCGGCTATGCGAGCACCGCCGGGACGATCGACTGGACGCCGGCGCGCGCGGCGCTGCTGCTCGCCGCGATCGCGTGCGGCGCGTGCGCGTTCCTCGGATTGCTCGTGCTCCAGGCGACCTCGGCGTTCTGGACGGTCGAGGGGCTCGAGGTATGGAGTGCGTTCACCTACGGGGGGCTCACCATGAGCCAGTACCCACTGGCGATCTACCGATCGTGGTTTCGCGGTGTGTTCACGTATGTCATCCCGCTCGGCTGCGTGAGCTACTTCCCCGCGCTCGCGATCCTCGGGCGTCCCGATCCCCTCGGCACACCCGGGTGGGTGGGGTGGATCGCCCCGCTCGCCGGCCCCGTGTTCCTGGCGCTGTGTCTGCAGGTCTGGCGGATCGGCGTGCGGCACTATCGCTCGACGGGAAGCTGAGCCGACGAACCGATCGGCTGGTCAATCTGTATCTACGAATTGTGCGGATGCGGCGCTATCCGTTCGGATCCCACCCGCGCCGCCGTGGCCTCACGGTTGCTTGACCCGGCGCTCGTATGTTTTGCGCCAGCGCCACGCACGCGCGGAGTATCGTGAGGCAAATGTGGCGCGGGCGGGGTCTATGAAGCAGGGGGATCCGCGCGCCCGATGAACATGGCTGTTGCCTATCCGATCGACCTGACCGTGGCAGACCCTGGCCGCCGCTTCGACTGCGAGCTCGAGCGGATCCGGCTGCGCGCGCTGGTCACCGTGGCGCTCTCGGGATCGGACACCGAGGCTTCCGTGCGCGAGCATCGCCGCCAGGAGCTCGATGACGTCGAGGCCGAGCTGGCGATGCTGCGCGAGGTGGGCGGCCGAGCCGAGGTGCTGGCGCAGCGGCTGTGGCTGACCGAGGACGAGCTCGACCTCGTGTGGTGCGCGGTTGCCGCGGCGGTCGACCCGCGGGTGCAGCCGCACCTCCAGGTGCTCGGCGGCACCGACGCGCGGCGCGGGATCAGCCTGGCGAGCCACGCGCTCTTGTTCGCGCTCGACGGTCGGCGCGCCGGAGCGCTGTCGCGCGCGCTGCTCGGGCCGCACGCGCTGCTCCGCCATCATCTGCTCACGGTTGCGACCGAAGGGTTGTCGCCAGCGTCGCGCGTGCTGGCGGCGGCGCCTCGACTGTGTATGTGGCTCGCCGGCGACGACGAGCCCGACGAGGCGCTGCAGGACGCCGCGGTGCTGGTCTCCGTACCGGGGGGGCGCGAGCTCGACGACGAGCAGCGCGCCGCGGAGAGCCAGCTCGGGGGAGTGCTTGCCTCGTCGCAGCCGTCCCTGGTGGTGATCGAGGGGCCGGCAGGGGTCGGGCGGCGCACCGCCGTGGCGGCTGCGGCGAGCTCCTTGGGGCGCCCGGTGATCGCGCTCGATCTGCGCCGGCTGCCGCCGCGCCCGGCCGCGCTCGAGGCTGCGCTCGTCGCGCTGGGCCGCGAATGCCTGCTCCGCGACGCGATCCCCGCGGTCGTCGAGCCCGATGCGATCGGCACCAGCCCCGAGGAGCGAGCGGTCTCGCTTCACGCGGTCGCGCGCCAGCTCGACGAGATCCCCGGCGCGGCGGTCGCGATCAGCGCGCAGCCCGGGCTCGATCTCACCGTGCAGCGACCGCTCGTCCGCATCTCCTACGGCGCACCCCAGACCGCGACGCGCCAGGCGCTCTGGCGGCGCGCGGTCGCCGGGCTGCCGGGCGCCGACACGCTCGACCTCGGCCTGCTCGCGATCCGCTACCGGCTCGGGCCCGGCGGCATCCAGCGCGCGGTCGCCTCGGCGCAGCTCGTCGCCGGCGGCGCGCCGCTCTCGACCTCGGCGCTGGTCGCGGGCGTGCGCTCGTACGTCGCCGAGCGGCTCGGCGATCTCGCGCAGCGGGTCGAGGTGCGCCAGACCTGGGACGACCTGGTCCTCGCGCCCGATCTCGTCGATCAAGCGGCGGCGCTCGTCGCGCGCGTGCGCCACGCCCACCTCGTGCTCGAGGACTGGGGCTTCGGCGCCAAGCTCCCGCGCGGCGCTGGCGTCGCGGCGCTGTTCAGCGGGCCGCCGGGCACCGGCAAGTCGATGCTCGCCGGCCTGCTCGCGCGCGAGCTCGAGCTCGAGCTCTACCAGGTCGATCTGTCCAAGGTCGTCTCGAAGTGGGTCGGCGAGACCGAGAAGCAGCTGGCGCGCATCTTCGAGGCCGCCGACGCCGGTCACGCCCTGCTGTTGTTCGACGAGGCCGACTCGCTGTTCGGCAAGCGCACCGAGGTCAAGTCGGCGGTCGATCGCTACGCCAACCTCGAGGTCAACTACCTCCTGCAGCGCATCGAGAGCTTCGGGGGCGTCACGGTGCTGACCACCAACATGGACACCAGCATCGACCCGGCGCTGCGCCGCCGCCTGGCCTGCCAGATCGCGTTCTGGCCGCCCGAGGCCACCGAGCGTGCGCGGCTATGGGCGCGCATGCTCGAGGCGCGCGGCCCGGTCGCCCGCAACATCGACTGCAAGCGGCTCGCCGAGGATCACCCCGAGATGACCGGCGCCAACATCCGCAACGCCGTGCTCGCGGCCGCCTTCCTCGCCGCCGCCGAGGGCACGTCGATCACCCAGGCGCTGCTCGATCGCGCCGCGCGCACCGAGTACCGCGCGATGGGCCGCGTGCTGCGCACCGGCAGCAAATGAATCCACGAGGTCGTGAGCTTCTACCCCCCAACCGCCCCCCGAACGCAACGACGAGGTCTCCATGGCAGGTCCGCACGACAAGGCACACAAGCACGACGCCGACAAGCACGACGCCGACAAGAAGAAGATGCCCACCGCAGGTCCGGACTACGACGATCGCGGGCCCGATCCGCAGCACGATCAGGAAGCCGCGCTGCGCGCCGCGAACATCCAGCTGGCGAAGGACCGCAAGGTGCGCATTCTCGGCGTCTCGGTGAAGGGCAACGGGACGGAGATCCTGCTCGGCAGCGGCTTCAAGCAGGGCGTGACCGAGGAGATGGAGGGCTTCATCGCCGGGGACCACGGTCCGTACGCCGACTTCCGGATCACGCACGTCGACGACGTGACCAGCAAGGCATACATCGAGGCGACCCCCGACGAGATCCGCGCGAACATGAACGAGGTGGTCATCAATCCGTCGCACAAGGTGCAGGCGACCCTGCCGCCCGATACCAAGACGCGGATCATGGGCATCTCCGTCGAGGGCGTGAAGACGCGCATCACGATCGGCCGGGGCCGGATGACGGGGGTGAACTGGGGCGAATACGGGCTGGTGCTGAATTCGGCCGGCACCAAGCTCGCGCACTTTGTCATCGACAACGTCCACCCGCGCCTGTCGAGCGCACTGGTCGATCTCATTCCGGATCAGCTCAAGGACGTCCAGATCATCCTCAAGCCGAGCACGCACTGAGCCGAGCACGCACTGAGCCGAGCACGCACTAGAAGGGTGTCCCTCTTCTAGGGCCACCCTCTAGTCATCGTATTCCGTCCGTCCCTTGCTCCGCTGATCCGCCGCGACACGCCTTCGGCGTGCCTCGTCGGGCTTCGCGCGGTCCGGACTATCGCGCGGGGGCGTCGACCGACGACGGCCCGCGGCGGAAGCGCTCGAGGACGAAAAACCCGAGCGGCAGGCGCGCCGGACCGAGCGCCGCGTACGCCTTGCCCAGGAACAGGTCGGGGTTGTGCTCGTCGATCTGCACCAGGTAGTCGCGCAGCCCGCCGGTGATGTCCCACGCGGGATTGCCGCCCTTGCCGTAGTCGATGAGCAGCGCGTGCAGATAGTGATTGTCGCGGGCGGTGGGATCGACGGCGGTCAGCTCGTAGAACCCGAAGCGCTTCGGCGCCTGGTCGGACGGCCGGGTGTGCCAGCGGCCGTCGAGCGCGTTCTGCACGCACGGGCTGTTGTAGCCCATCGCGCGCCCGTCGGCCGCGCGGAACATGCCCTTGACGAACTTCTGGATGCCGGCGAGCCGCGCGATCGGCGGCGAGCCCGACGGCGTGGTGTTGATGCCGCGAAACTCCCAGCCGATCAGTGCCTCGACGTCCGGTGTCGCGCCGCGCTGCATGGCGCGCTCGAGCTCGGGGCGCGAGGCGCGCGCGAGCGCCATCGCCTCGGGGCTGGGCAGCTGCAGCAGCGCGCGCTCGGCAGGCGCAGGCGAGCGGTCGTAGCCGCCGGAAGGGGCGCGCGCGGCGCCATTGGGGCCAGGCGATGCGTGGGTCATGACAGGAACCTCGCGGCGTTGTCGATCACGTGACCGGCGCAGCGCGTCGCGAGCGCCATGATCGTCTCCATCGGATTGACGCCGATCGGCGTCGGGAACAGCGAGGCGTCGGCCACCATGAGGCGATCGGCGTCGTGGACCAGGCCGAACGCGCTGGTGACCGCGGCGCTGCGGTCGTGGCCCATGCGCGCGGTGCCCATCATGTGGACGGTGACGACCTCCCAGCCGGGCGCGGGGATATCGCGGTCGAGCAGCCGGCGCGCCTCGTCGGGGCCGGTCAGCTCGGCGGCGTGATGGAACGGCATGAAGATGCGCCTGGCACCGGCCGCGAACAGGAGCTCCGACAGCAGCACCACGCCGCGCTTGAGGTTGGCGGCGTCGGCCTCGGCGAGCTGGTAGAAGGCCTGCGGGCGGCCGTCGATCGTGCGGACGCGGCCCGACGTCGTGTCCTCGCACAGCATGCCGGCAAGCACCATCTTGTCGTACTGCGCCATCAGCTCGCCGAGCTGCGCGCCGCGGTGCGGAAACGACATCGCGAGGATCGACGGCGGCATGTTCACCGCGGCGAACAACAGCCCCTGGTCCTGGAACTCGCGGACCTGGAACGCCTGGTGCGTGCCCTTCCAGCCGGTGACGTCCTCGTCGAAGATGGCCACCACCTTGACGTTGGGGTGCATCGACAGGTTCTTGCCGAGCTGGCCCGACGGCGAGCGAAACCCCGAGCGCACGAGCAGCGCGGGCGTGTGGATCGCGCCGCACGCGGCGACCACCAGCTTGGCGCGCACGGTGATCTTGTGCCCGCTGCCGGCGACCGTGCCGACGACACCGGTCGCGCGCTTGCCGCTACGCGTGATGTGATCGACCTGCACGTCGGCGTACACGCGCGCGCCGAAGTGCAGCGCGCGCGGGATGTAGCTGACCAGCGCGCTCTGCTTGGCGCCCGTCGGGCAGCCGAACGCGCAGCGGTTGGAGCCGACGCAGTGCGCCTGGTTGCGCAGGTTGTCGATGACCCGCCAGCCCATCAGGTCGGCGCCCTTCTTGAGCAGCTGGTTGTCCTTGCCGATCACGTCGCGATCCATCGTGCCGACGTGGATCCGGCGCTCGACTCGCTCGAAGTACGGCTCGAGGTCGCGCGCGATGCCGGACAGGCCGATCTCGCGCTCCCAGCGCGCGAGGACCTTGTCCGGCGTGCGCCACGACATGCCGCCGTTGATCACCGTCGAGCCGCCGACCGTGCGCCCCTCCTGGTAGAGGATCGGCGGCGTGCCGATCGCCGCGGTCGCCCCGCCGTCGCGGTAGAGCTGGCGCGCCATCGCCGAGCTGTCGGCCGTGAAGTCGCGCGTCTGGTAGTAGCTGCCCTCCTCGAGGACGATCACGTCGAATCCGGCCTCGGCCAGCTCGGCCGCGACCGTGGCGCCGCCGGCGCCCGAGCCGACGATCACGACGTCGCAATCGAGCGTGGCGTCGGCCTGGTGGTCGCGCCGCGTGAACACGTTGCGCGGCGCCGAGCCCTCGTGCACGGCGGCTCGCTGGACCGCCATCACGCACGCTCCCGGTCGATCGGGCTCCTGGCGCGCAGCCCGGGGCGCAGCGGGTCGGGCGCCAGGATCTGCGCCTCCTGCCGCGCGACGTCGTCGCGGTACACGGTGAAGCGCCGCCGCGTGACCTCTTCGATCCACGGCCCGGGCCGGTAGCCGAGCTGCTCCATCATCGCGGGCTGCTCGTAGCAGCTCATGCTCATCAGCTGGTTGATGCCGCGCGCGAGCTGCACTTGCAGCGGCGTCGGCCCGCGCTCCCACGACGCGAAGTAGCGCTCGGCGTCGTCGCCGCGCAGCGAGCGCGCGCGCCTGCGGAAGCGCGGCAGCGCACCGAGGTCGTAGGCGTGAAGGCCGGCCGCAAACCCGCGCTGCAGAAGCCGCGGCGACGCCGACAGCGTCAGCGCCATGTGGTCGATGATCGCGTCTGCGACCGCGTCGCCGAGCGCGACCGCCTCGGGCGGGCAGATCACCGGCACCAGCGAGCGCAGCACCGCGCGCGCGGTGCTCGAGTGGCGATAGAGCGGTTCGGCCGTGTCGGTCATGTCTCTCCGATGGCGCCGATCAACCGGGCGTCGTGTCGGTCGATATACTCGCTCATCAGCGCATGCGCTGCATCGCCTTCGCGCGCTTCGATCAAGTCGAAGAACTTGGTGTACACGGCCACATAATCATCGGGTGGCCTGAGCGCGACGCTGAGCGCGGCGGCCGAATCGACCCACACATCGGCCAGGCGGTTGAGCAGCCACAGTCCCGGGGTGAACTGCGCCGCCTCGATGATCGCGCGCATCACCTCGAAGTCCTCGCGCGCGTAGCTCGGTTGATCTCGCATCGACCAGGCGCGCGCCATCGCCGCACGAGCCACGGTCGTGCCGCCCTTTGGCACGCGCTGCACCGTCAGCCGTGTGATCTCGAGGACGACCCCGCGCCGCATCGCGAGCACGTCGATCAGCATGCGCGTGACCGCGGGCTGGTTGACCGTGGGCTTTCCGTACCGCATGTACGCCGCGAGCACCTCGATCGACCAGTCGCGATACGGCCGCACGACCACCCCCGATCCGCGGCGTGGCTCGACGAGGTTCCACTCGCCGAGCCGGCGTAATGCCTCGCGCAGCGTCGGGCGCGATGCCCCGAGCTGTCGCGCGAGCTCGCGCTCGGCGGGCAATCGCGTCCCCGCCGCGTACGTTCCTCCGACGATGTCTCTCAACAGCGTCTGGAACACCGCATCGATCGCAGTCACCTCAGTGGGCTGTGGAAGCGCCATACGAAACTCCATCAACCAGTGGCTGCCAATTGGTAAGACCACATCACGCAAAGAATCAAGAAAATTCGTAGGTCCCTTCGCAACAAGTTCGCGGCCGGGCGAGCCACTGGTGATTTCGCTCACAGTCGGAATGGGATTGGTGTCCATGTCGCGGCTACGCAGGCTCCCCCGCACCCGTCGCATCGTTTCGGCGCCCACCCCGCGCCCAGGGTGCGCGAAGTCTCAGCTCCGCGGCCCCGAGCCGCTCGCGCCAGCCGAGCCCTCGCCGCGCGGTGTGCAGCTTCGTGGAGGAATCCGATCTCGCAGCTCTTCCACCTGGCGCGCTATGCTTTCCGTCGTGAAGCTGCCACTGGACCGCGAGCGTATGCGCGAGCGCAACCTGCTCGACGACATCGACGCGATCGAGCTCGCGGCCGCCCAGACACCGGAGCAGAGGTTCGTCGAGGCGCTGGATCTCAGCGGTCTCGCTCTCGATCTGTACCGGGGCAATCCCAATGCCCCGATCATCGATCGGCTCGATGACCTGCGTGAAAAGGCGCGACTCTGGGCAGCGCCGCTCGCCGCGGTCAAGCCTTGACCGAATCACCGCTACGACGACCTCTCGATGCTGCGGTGGATGCCCTCGATGAGCTCGGAATTCCCTACGCAATCGTCGGGGGACTAGCCATCAGCGCCTGGGGTGTGGTGCGGTCCACCAAGGATGTCGATCTGTATGCGGAGCTGGGGCCGTTGGCTCGTCCCAGGGTGCTTCAAGAGCTACTGAAGCGCGACTTCGACGTGCCAGCGATGGACGATGAGCTCCAGTAATTCGGCATGTTCCGGTCGCTGTTTCGCCCGACCAACGTGTATCTGGACATCTTCGATGCACAAAACCCACTAGGTCACGCCGTTCTCGAGCGACGTCAGGAGCTCATGGTGCAAGGCCAGTTGCGGTGGACCGCCGCTGCCGAGGCGCTCGTCATTCTGAAGACGTTCTCGGACCGAGCGCGCGATCATGAGGATGTCATGAACCTGATCGCGGTGGGCGGCAGCAAGCTCGACATGGCCTACATCGAAAAATGGGTGCGCGAGCTGGACCGCAGCATCGGTAGCGACGAGGTCAGCGAGCGGCTCGAGCATGCACGGCGCGAGGCGGAACGACGCGTCGGTCCCAACGCGCCGCAGCGGCGACGCTGAGCGCGGCGAAACGGCAATGTCGGCGAAGCGGCATTTTCCACCGATCGGCCTCCTCACGGTCGTCGACGGTCGAGGGGCCCGTCATTGCAGGCAGGTCGCCTTGACGCCTACGGAGTTGGGTCGCTAGCTTCGATCCATGACCAAGGCCAAGGCAGGTGGAGAGCAGCCCGTCGAGATTCCCGACACGCTCCCCATCCTCCCGCTGCGCAACTCCGTCCTGTTTCCCGGAGCGATCATTCCCATCGATGTGGGCCGCCGCAAGTCGGTTCGCCTCGTGGAGGACGCGATCGCCAAGGAGCGGCCGGTCATCGGCATCCTGACGCAGAAGGACGCGCGCACCGAGGATCCCGGCTCCGGAGACCTCTACATGGTCGGCTGCGCCGCGCGGATCCTGAAGGTCATCAAGCTCGCGAAGGACAACTTCTCGGTCATCCTGCAGGGCGTCTCGCGGTTCGAGGTCTCGACGTTCGATGGCGCCGAGCCGTTCCTGGCCGCGCGCGTGCGCAGCGTGCCCGATCCGACATCTTCTGACGTCGAGCTCGACGCGCTGGTGATGAACCTCAAGGACATCGCCAAGCGCGTGGTCAAGCTGATGCCGGAGCTGCCCAAGGAGGCCGGCGCGCTGGTCGACAGCGTCACCGAGGCCGGCCACCTCGCCGACCTGATCACGAGCCACCTCGAGCTCGAGGTCGGCGAGAAGCAGGACGTGCTGGAGACCTTCGACCTCAAGACCCGGACCCGCAAGGTGCTGCAGTTCCTGTCGCGCCAGCTCGAGG
>DATIPJ010001067.1:0-5526 GCA_035472155.1 Kofleriaceae bacterium | reverse complement strand
GTCGCGTGGGCCGACGGCACGATCCAGGACAACGAGCGCACGGCGATCCTGCAGGGCGCCCATGGCAAGGGGCTCGAGGACGGCACCGCCGGCTACCAGCTGCTCCAGACCTGGCTCAAGAGCCCGCCCGGCGAGGACCTGTTCGCGGCCTGGGAGTCGTACATCAAGGCGCTGTCGTCGCAGCTCAACGACGAGCAGAACCGCCTGCTGAAGAATCAGATCGTCGGGTTCGCCAAGATGGTCGCCGCTGCAGCCGGCGGCATCCTCGGCTTTGGCAAGGTCTCGGCGAGCGAGGAGAAAGTCCTCGGCCGGATCGAAGCGGCGTTCAACCGGTGAAGCTGCTCGGACCGACCGGCGTCAAGGTCTCGCGGGTCGCGCTCGGCGTGATGTCGTTCGGCGGCGACGCCGACGAGGCGACCGCGGCGTCGATCTGGCGCGCCGCGCGCGACGCCGGCATCAACCTGATCGACACCGCCGACGTCTACAACGAGGGTCGCTCGGAGCAGATCCTCGGCCGGCTGATGAAGCACGAGCGCGACCAGCTCGTGATCGCCAGCAAGGCCTACTTCCCGATGGGCCCGGGGCCCAACGACCGCGGCGCGTCGCGCTACCACCTGGTGCGCGCCGTCGAGGCCAGCCTCCGGCGGCTCGACACCGATCGCATCGACCTCTACTACGTGCACCGCTTCGACGACGTCGCCGACCTCGGCGAGACGCTGCGCGGCCTCGAGGACCTGGTGCGCTCGGGCAAGATCCTCTACCCCGCGTGCTCGAACTTCGCCGCGTGGCAGGTCGCGCACGCGCTCGGCATCCAGCGCCTGCACGGCTGGGCGCCGCTGGTCGCGATCCAGCCCATGTACAACCTGGTCAAGCGCCAGGTCGAGGTCGAGATCCTTCCGATGGCGCAGTCGCTCGGGCTCGCGGTCATCCCGTACTCCCCGACGGGCGGCGGCCTGCTCACCGGCAAGTACGGCACCGACCGGCGGCCCGATGCCGGCCGCTTGCTCGACACCAAGATGTACACCGTCCGCTACGCGGACCCGCGCTACATGTCGATCGCCGACAAGTTCAACGCGCTCGCCGCCGAGCTCGGCCATGCGCCGGCGACGCTCGCGGTCGCCTGGGTCGCGTCCCACCCCGGCGTGACCAGCGTGCTGGTCGGCGGGCGCAACGTCGAGCAGCTCAAGCCCACGCTGGCCGCGAACCAGCTCATCCTCGACGACGAGACCCGCGCGCGGATCACCGCGCTGTCGATCGATCCGCCGCCGGCGACCGATCGCAACGAGGAGACATCGGCCCACAACTACGGCAAGCGCTGATCTCTCCCCGGGCGTGCGCGATCTGCGCTCGCCGGGTTACAGGATGCGCAAGCGGTAGAGGATCATCAGCAGCGCGGCCACCAGGCCGATGATGCCGATGAGCGTCTGGTAGGGCGCGAGCTTGCGCGATAGCTCCATGCCCTTTTGCTCGGCGGGGCCCTCGCCGGGCAGCCACTTGGCGATCTGCGGCATGCCGAACAGAAAGCCGAGCAGGATCGACGTCACGCACATCGCCAGGTAGGTCAGCCCGAACAGCGGGACGACGCGCAGGACGTCGAGCAAGTGGTTGCCGAGCCCGCGGATCAGGTTGACGATCCCCAGGGCGAGCAGCGCGACACCGATGGCCGCCTGGTACGGCATCAGCTTGTCGATGAGCTTCTGGGCATCCGGCTTTTTCGCCACGATGAGGCTCGAAACCGCCAGGATGCCGCCCGCAATGAGCACCAGTGCATTGATGGTCTCCATGATGTCCCTCGTGCGCGAAATAGCGCGTTGTGAGGAGCGTAAGCGGGCATCGCAACGGATTCAACGGCGTTTCCTGGGGTGGCATGCCGCCCCGTCGGTGGCCCCCCGGGGAAGGCGGTGAATCTGTCTTCCGTAACAAGACAGTGCAGAGCTGCGTAGCGGAAACGGTGGGCATGGGGCACCACGGCCGAACGACGCTCGTGTACCCTGGGGTTACCTCGTGGAAGTGAGAGCCGTGAGCCGCGAAGACGTCGTCCTGCAGCGTCCGGAGGACGTCCGGTTCCTCGTCGAGGTGTTCCATACGCCTTCGGCATGCGCGGGTGCGGCCACGGCATACCTCCTGCGCCGGATCGCGTACCGCGCGGGCGCCTACGCCCCCGGCATCCAGGAACACATCTTCCACGAGCTCAACACCTCGAGCGAGGGCGGCTCGATCGAGAAGGTCCAGCGCTGGTTCAACGGCCGGGTGTCGTCGCTCCACGAGCTCGGCTATCGCCTGCAGTGCCGGCGCGTCGCCACGCCGACCAACGCGATCCTCGAGTGGGTGCGCGCCGGACGCGGCTACCGCGGGGCGATGCTGCCGACGTCGTATCGCAAGCTCCACCCGGTCAGCGAGACGACGATCCGGGAGATGCCCGACGACATCATCGGTCACGGGGTGGGCATCACCATCGACCGGCTCAACCCGAAGGCCGACGAGGACCTCGTCATGATCGACCCGTGGCCGGGGGTGACCACCGCGGGCTCGGATCGCGTGAAGGTCTCGCCGGCGCTCGAGGCCGCGCATCGCGACAAGGGCTTGCACGCCCTGGTCTACTACTGGGTCGGCTGGTCCTGACGCGCCCAGGCGCGGAGCCCAGCGAGGGGCTCAGCGAGCAGCTCAGCGAGGGGCTCAGCGAGGGGCTCAGCGAAGGGCTCAGCGAGGGGCTCAGCGCGGCACGAGGCGGAGGCCGTGCGGCGCCGCGAGATCGCCCACCAGCGCGAGCTCGCCGGCGAGCCAGCGCGCCCACACGGCGCCGAGCACCTCGCGCCGCCAGGTCGACATCGAGGGCAGCGCGGCGGTCGCGTCGATCCCGCGCTCGTCGACGGTGCGCGCCAGCTCCTCGGCATCGCTCCGCGTGGCGAGCAAGCGCGGCGGGATGCCGCTCTGCTCGGCGACCAGCTGCACGATCGCGAGCAACACGTCGGTCCAGCGCTGCGCGCGCGGGCTGAGCGGCCGGCCGGCGGCGATCGGGGCGACCGCATCGGGATGGATCGCGGCGATCACCTCTGCGATCTGGTCCGCGCGCTGGCGCGCCATCGGCGACACGCCCTTGGTGCCACGGATCGCCGCCACGCTCGACGGGCGCTGGCGCGCGAGGTCGAGCAGTGCCTTGTCGGTCAGCACCTGGCCGAGCGGTCGGTCGAGCTCGATGCAGGTGCGCTGGCGCCACGCGGCGAGATCGATCGCCGCTGCGAGCGCCGGGGCATCGAGCCCCCGCAGCCCTCCGAGGTTTCGCCACGCGGTCTCGGGCGTGACGTTGGCGGCCTCGACGGCCTCGGCGGCCATCGCGCTGCTCTCGGCGCGCACCCACGCCATGCGCTCGCCGAGCCGCGCCGCGAGCTTGGCGTAGATCGCAGGCAGGT
Source organism: Kofleriaceae bacterium (assembly GCA_035472155.1). Lineage (GTDB taxonomy): Bacteria > Myxococcota_A > Polyangia > Haliangiales > Haliangiaceae > JABFXX01. The sequence continues at coordinate 2,116 of DATIPJ010001067.1, read as the reverse complement.
GGCGCACGTCGGCGTCGGCGTACGCCAGCTGGGCGTCGGACAGCGGGCGCGCCGCCCAGTTGGTCCACTGCAGCTCCTTGCCGAGCGAGAGCCCGAGCAGCTCGTTGGCGAGCGCCGCGAACCCGATCTGATCGCCCATGCCCGCGAACGCCGCCATCGCCTGCGTGTCGACGATCGCCGGCATCGCGACCCCGAACCGCTGGGCGAGGATCGCCAGGTCCTGCCGCGGTGCATGCGCGACGGCGCACGGATGCGCGGCCAGCGCGGCGGCGATGGGCCCGACGTCGACGGCGAGCGGATCGACCAGCCTCACCATTGGCGGCGACGCGACGATCGCAGCCACCGGTGCATCCAATCGAATATGCTCGAGCCAGGCGACCTGGACCAGACACAGCGTCGGCACCAGCCGATCCTGCGCCAGGAACTCGAGGTCGAATGCCACGAGCGGCGCGGCGCTGAGCGAGGCGGCGATCGCCGCGACGGCGTTCGCATCTACGTCCGCGACGACCGTCGTGCTCACTGCACGCGATAGTCGCCCACATCCTGTAGGATTCGGAAGCCCCCCATGACGATGACGACGAACAGCTTCTCCAGCAAGGCGCAGATCGCGGTCGGTGGCAGCAAGGTCGAGCTCTACCGGCTTGACGCGCTGATCAAGGCCGGCGTCGGCGATGTCACAACCCTGCCCTACTCGCTGCGCATCCTCCTCGAGAACCTCCTGCGCTACGAGGACGGCAAGACGGTGAACCCGCCCGACATCGCCGCGGTCGCCAGCTGGAATCCGCGTCAACGCGTCGAGCACGAGGTCCAGCTGCGGCCGGCGCGCGTGCTGATGCAGGACTTCACCGGCGTACCCGCGGTGTGCGACCTCGCCGCGATGCGCGACGCGTTCGTCAAGCTCGGTCTTCCGGGCAAGTCGATCAACCCGCTCAAGCCCGCCGATCTGGTCATCGATCACTCGGTCCAGATCGACGAGTACGGCACCAAGCTCGCGTTCAAGCGCAACGTCGACCTCGAGTACCAGCGCAACCACGAGCGCTACCTGTTCCTGCGCTGGGGCCAGCAGGCGTTCGCCAACATGAAGGTCGTGCCGCCGGGCACCGGCATCTGCCACCAGGTCAACCTCGAGTACCTCGCCAAGGTCGTGTTCACCGAGACCGTCGACGGCCGCGTCGTCGCCTATCCCGACTCGCTGGTCGGCACCGACTCGCACACCACGATGGTCAACGCCCTGGGGGTGTTCGGCTGGGGCGTGGGTGGCATCGAGGCCGAGGCGGTGATGCTCGGCCAGCCGATGGCGATGCTCATCCCCGACGTCGTCGGCTTCGAGCTCACCGGTCAGCTGCCGGCGGGCGCCACCGCCACTGACCTCGTGCTCACCGTCACCCAGATGCTGCGCAAGAAGGGCGTGGTCGACAAGTTCGTCGAGTTCACCGGCGACGGCATCGCGGCGCTCTCGCTGCCGGATCGCGCCACGATCGCCAACATGGCGCCCGAGTACGGCGCCACCATGGGCTTCTTCCCGGTCGACGCCGAGACCCTGGCGTACCTGCGGTTCACCGGGCGCAGCGACGAGCACGTCCAGCTCGTCGAGCGCTACACCAAGGAGAACCTCCTCTGGCACGACCCCAAGGCCACGCTGCGCTTCGTCGACACGCTGTCGCTCGATCTCTCGACCGTCGAGCCGTCGCTCGCGGGTCCCGCGCGGCCGCAGGATCGCGTGCCGCTCAAGACCTCGCGCCGCGCCTGGCGCCGCGCGGTCAGCGGCATCCTCGGCGACAAGTGCGCCGCCGACGCCGCTGCGATCGACACCTGGTCCAACGAGGGCGGCCAGGCCGCGCCCGGCGCGCTCGCCGCCACGCGGCCGGTCACCACCGACCACGGCAGCTTCGACCTCGGCCACGGCGCGGTCGTCATCGCCGCGATCACGAGCTGCACCAACACCTCGAACCCGTCGGTCCTCATGGCCGCGGGCCTGCTCGCCAAGGCCGCCGTCGCGTGAAAAAACTTTACTTTTCTTTTCAGAACCATTGGCTACTTGCAGCGGGGACGAAATCCGGTGGCCTATCCGATGGACGCAGACAAGCAGATTCCTCGCTTTGCTCGGAATGACAAC
>DATIPJ010001066.1:0-2740 GCA_035472155.1 Kofleriaceae bacterium | reverse complement strand
GCGCGTACCTGCGCGCGCTGGTCGACTACTGGCGGGATGGCTACGACTGGCGGGCGCACGAGCGCGCGATGAACGAGCTGCCGCAGCTCCGGACCGCGATCGAGGGCGTGCCGATCCACGTCGTGCATGCGCGCGGCGTCGGGCCGCGGCCGATGCCGATCCTGCTCGGGCACGGCTGGCCGTGGACGTTCTGGGACTTCCAGAAGATCATCGGGCCGCTCCGCGATCCGGCGGCGTTCGGCGGCTCGCCCGAGGACGCATTCGACGTCGTGGTCCCCTCGCTGCCCGGGTACGGGTTCTCGACGCCGCTCACCGCGACGGGTATCAACTTCTCGCGCACGGCGGACCTGTGGGTGGCGCTGACGGAGGGGCTCGGCTATCCGCGGTTCGCCGCGCAGGGCGGCGACTGGGGCGGGATGGTGGCGATGCAGCTCGGGCACAAGCACGCGGCGCGCATCATCGGCGTGCACGTGCACTTCGCCGTGTCGCTGTCGGCGTTCGGTGGCAAGGGCGTGGACCCGAGCGAGTACAGCGCCGAGGAGCAGGGCTTCCTCGCGGCCAACCGCCGGTTCGCGCGCGAGGGCAGCGGGTACGCCGCCGTGCAGGCGACGCGGCCGCAGACGCTGGCGCAAGCGCTCGAGGACTCGCCGGTCGGGCTGTGTGCATGGCTGGTCGACAAGCGCCGCGCCTGGAGCGACTGCGGCGGTGACGTCGAGCGCCGCTTCACCAAGGACGACCTGCTGACCACCGCGAGCCTCTACTGGCACACGCGGAGCTTCGGCAGCTCGGCGCGCTTCTACTGGGAGGCCGCGCATCACCCCTGGCGCCCGTCGCACGATCGCATGCCGGTCGTCGAGGCGCCGACCGCGGTCGCGGTGTTCCCCGGCGACGTGCTGCGGATGCCGCGCGGCTGGGTCGAGCGCTACGTGAACCTGTGTCGCTACACGGTGATGCCCGAGGGCGGCCACTTCGCGCCGATGGAGGAGCCGGCGCGCCTGGTCGAGGACATCCGCGCGTTCTATCGCCCGCTGCGCGGCTGACCGCTGCGCGGCCGACCGCCGAGCTACTTGCCCGAGAAGCCCACGACCGGGCGCCGCGTTCCCTCGAGGAGATCCTCGGGGCTGCACTTGTCGATGTGGCCGATCAGGCCGCGGTAGAGCCCGAAGCCGGCGAGCCTGCGCAGCCTCGGCGAGAACGTCCGCGCGATGTCGAGCGGGATGCCGAGCTGCTGGTTCTCCTGCTGGCGCATCCAGCCGGCGCAGTAGTTCATCGCCAGGCCCAGCCGCCAGCCGCTCGACTGGTTGGCGCCGCCGCCGTGCCAGATCGAGCCGTCGAACACCAGGATGCTGCCGGCCTTCATCACGGCGGCGACGGTCTCGACGGGCTCGCCGAACGGCTGCGGCGAGCGATCGGCGCGGTGCGAGCCCGGGACCAGCCGCGTGGCGCCGTTCTCGACGGTGAAGTCGGTGAGCGCCCACATCGAGTTACAGATGATGCTGACGTGCGGCTTGGGCAGCGGGATGAGCTGGTCATCGGCGTGCAGCGGCTGCGCGGCCTCGCCCGGGCCGATGTCGATCGAGGATAGCGACGAGACCAGGCAGTTCTTGTCGAGCACGCCCTCGACGATCGGCAGCACGCAGTCGTGCACCGGCACCTGGTGGTAGAGCGCGCCGTGCACGAGCAAGTTGTAGATCCGCACCGTGCGCAGGCCCTCGAACAGGTTCTGCGCCGGCTGGGCGGCGAGCTCGCGCTCGAGGCGGCGAAGGTCCTCGCGGATCTGCTCGACCAGGCCGGGGGCGATCGCGTTCTCGACGATGGTGTAGCCATCGCGCTTCATCCGTTCGATGTGACTCGAGAGCTGTGCTGGATCGACGGTCATGCGCTTCCTGTGATCGGGCGATCGAGTCAATCACGAGCGCGCCCGGGTGTCGACCCGGCGCGGCGGCATCGAGCGCGCTGGCGCAGCCGGCTGGACCGTCCAGGGGAACCGTTCATTGCACGCTCGGCGTCGCTCGACTGCCTATCTGATTCCACGCGATTACAAAGCGCACTCTGACTTGCTGTGATTTATGCTGCTGCGTCGCTCGGCGCAACACGAAACTGTCTTGTCGAAGACTGGCAGTCTCGTATATCTACCATCAGCCGATACGCGATGTGGGAATCGCGATCGCGCTCATCTGCACTCATCAACTGGGAGGATCACGTGGCTCGAGGGAAACACTTCTGGCGCTTCATGCTTCGAACGTTCGCCATTCTCGCGATCGCGCTCTCGCTACCGCGCCTGGCGGCGGCGCAGGGCGCGATCACGGTCAAGAACGGCGACCCGAACGGCAACAACTACTTCTCGGTCAACGGCACGCCGCGCTTTCTCGTGTTCGTGTCGTACTTCGATGGGCTCGACGTGCCGCAGGGCGCTTTCGTCGACGACCTGAACTATTTGCGGGCGCGCGGCGTCGACGGGATCCGGATCCTGGCGAACTGGTGGGTGGCGCCCAACGATTACACGGCCGGTCCGCTGCAATACGCGCAGAACACGCTGTTCCTGCCCAACGGCACGCTGCGGTCGACGACGCGCGATGCGATGGGCTGGTACCTCGACCGTGCGCGCGAGGCGAACATGGTCGTCGATCTGACGCTGACCGCCGAGACGGTGAGCTCGAACCAGTTCGGGGGTGGCCCCGACGATCTGACGTTCAACGAGTATCGCAATGCGATTCTCGATCTCGTGAATTTCTTGCGC
>DATIPJ010001065.1:0-8623 GCA_035472155.1 Kofleriaceae bacterium | reverse complement strand
CTGTACTGCGCCGCCGCGAGCTCCTCGCCGAGCGTCGGATCGGCGAACGCCTTGGGCTCGGTGCCCGCGTACGCCGACACCACGCGGCAGGTCGGGCACACCTGGTGGACCCCCGCCTCGTAGCCGGCCTCGAACTTGCGGATCAACGGGATCTTCATGCCGCCGACGAAGCCGACGATCTTCGAGCGCGTCGTGAGGCCGGCGACCGCGCCGACCAGGAAGCTGCCCTCGTGCTCGCGGAAGCGCAGCCCGACGAGGTTGGGCAGCGTGCCGACGCCCTCCGAGGGCGAGTAGTCGACGCCGGCGAACTTGACGTCGGGGAACTGCTTCGAGAGTCGCTCGAGGTCGGGCCCGAAGATGAAGCCGACGCCGATCACCAGGTCGAGCTTGCGAGCGGCCAGCGTCCGCAGCGCGGTCTCGCGGTCGGCGCCCTCCGTTGGCTCGATGTACTGGTAGTCGACGCCGAGCTCGGCCTTCGCGCGCACCAGCCCGCGCCACGCGGCCTCGTTGAACGACTTGTCGTTCTTGCCACCGATGTCGAACACCAGGCCGATGTGGCGCCCTGTCCCCTGTTTGTTGCCCGTGTCGCGCACCGCCACGGCGCCGAGCAGGAACAGGAAGACGTTGATCGCGAGCAGGATCCCGATCAATCGACGTGCGGTCACCCAGGCGACAGTAGCGAAAAATCCGCACGACGACTGCGCCACGGCCGCATCAAGTAGCGGTAATCGCAGCGTCGGATCGCGAGGCTCGCGCCGCCGCGGCCGTGTGCCCCGCGTAGTCTGGCCTACATTGGCGATGGGAACGTCACGGCAAGCACAGCGAGAGGCCCTGGGACAAGGCCGCAGACGTGGTTACCGTACGTGCTATCACCGGAAGCCCAGGGTCGCGCACCCGGCTTGCGCAGGAGGCTCTTCAAGATGGGAATCATGAGTTTCATCAAGGGTGGGGTCGCCGAGCTCGCGATCGCCCGACCCGACTCGGCGAAGGATCAGTGGGTCTACAAGCATCCGGATCAGACGATCCCGATGAAGGCGCAGCTGACCGTCGATAGCGACGAGGTCGCGCTGTTCTTCAAGGACGGCAAGTACGTCGGCAGCTTCTCGGCCGGGCGTCACACGCTCGATGCCTCCAACATCCCGTTCCTCGGCCAGCTGATCGACAAGTTCACCGGCGGCAACGTCTTCATCTGCGAGGTGTTCTTCGTCACGACGCGCGAGCTGGCGTCGATCAAGTTCGGCACATCGATCGGCGACGTGCAGGACCCGCAGACCCGCATCCGCATCCGCCTCATGGTCCACGGCGAGTTCTCCGCGCGCGTCATCGATCCGCCCAAGCTCGTGATCGGCCTCGTCGGCCAGCGCGCGACCACCAACGAGGGGTTCCTGGGCTGGTTCAAGAGCCAGGTCCAGAAGACGATGAAGGACGGCGTCGCCGAGCTCATCGTCAAGCAGAACTGGCCGCTCATGAAGGTCACCTCGGGCGCGTACACCGACGAGATCGAGCAGGCGACTCTCGAGGGCGTGCGCCGCCACATCGAGCCGTACGGCGTCGAGATCATCCGGTTCGGCGACTTCTCCGTCGGCATGGACCAGGCCGACAAGGAGCGGCTCGACAAGCTGGTCGACCGCATGGCCTACGTCGAGGGCATGGGCTCGACCACCGGCGGCATGGCGGCCTACCAGCAGCTCGCGCAAGCCGAGATGATGATGGGCGCGGCCGAGGGTATGAAGAAGGGCGGCGACGCGGGCGGCGCATTCCAGGGCGCGGGCATCGGCCTGGGCTTCGCGATGGCGGGGAATATGGGCAACATGATGGGCAACGCGAACGCCAACGCCCCGCAGGCGCGCGCGCCCGGCGAGAGCAAGGACCAGATCATGGCCATGCTCAAGCAGCTCGGCGAGCTCAAGGCGGCCGGCATCCTCACGGACGGCGAGTTCGACGCCAAGAAGAAAGAGCTGCTCTCCAAGCTGTAGTAGAACGCGCTCGAGATGGCTCGTCTCGACAATCGCACTTACTACGACGACTTCGCCGGCTGGTACGAGCGCGAGCGCCACCTGCCGTACCACCGCATGCTCGACGATCTCGAGGTCGAGCTGGTCGAGCGCTACGCAACCGGCAAGGCCGCGCTCGAGGTCGGCTGCGGCACCGGCCTGATCCTCGGGCGGACCGCGGCGTTCGCGCGCGAGGCGGTCGGCATCGACCTCTCGGCCGGCATGCTGGCCCGGGCGCGCCAGCGCGGGCTGCGCGTGGTGCAATCGTCGGCCACGGCCCTCCCGTTCGCGGCGGGGTCGTTCGATGTCGCGTACTCGTTCAAGGTGCTCGCGCACATCCCCGACATCGAGGGCGCGCTGCGCGAGATGGCGCGCGTCGTTCGCCCGGGCGGCTGGGTGCTCGCCGAGTTCTACAACGCACGGTCGCTGCGCCGCCTGGTCAAGGCGCTCAAGCGGCCGACCGCGGTGTCCGAGACCACGCACGACGAGCACGTGTTCACGCGCTACGACGACGCCGCCGCGATCCGTGGCTACCTGCCGCCCGAGCTCGACTGGGTCGCCACCCGCGGCATCCGCGTGATCACCCCGGTCGCCAAGGTGCTCGAGCTGCCCGTGCTCGGGCCCGCGGTGCGCTGGGCGGAGCACCGGCTCGCCGACCTGCCGGGCGCGCGCGGCGCCGGCGGCTTCCTCGTCGCCTGCTGCCAGCGCCGCTAATCGCGCTCGGGCTGGAGCTGGCGGGCGAGCTCGACGGCGTCATGCGCGGCCTCGCGATCGCCGGCGGCGTCGAGCAGATTGGCGACCGCCGCCCAGTTCGCGGTGTAGCGTCGGTGCGCCACGGCGGCGAAGTCGTCGTCGCGGCCGGGCCGCGGATAATCGAGGTCAAAGCGCTGATAGACGTCGCGGTTCTCGGCGGCGATCGCGTGCGCCGCGGGCGGCGGCGTGCCGCGCGGCAGCGCGCGATAGAGGATCCCCAGCGGGTAGCTCGGGTAGGTGGCGAGCAGGCGCGTGAGCCCGCGGTCGACGAAGATCGGCCGGCCGGTGCGTAGCAGCGCCTCGCCGAGCGGCGCGCCCGGATCGATCGGCAGCGCGAGCCCGCGGCCGGCCCAGCGCGCGCGGTACCAGTCGCGGCGCAGGAGCTCCGAGCAGACGAACGCGACGTCGGGGCGCACGCCGCGCGCGAGCTGCAGGTAGTGGCCGCCAAAGCACAGATCCTCGGAGATCACGACCGCGACCGCGGCGGGCGGCAGGGAGCGAAAGAGGTTGGCGACGCCGCGCTCCATCGCCGGCGAGTGCACGCGGGCGAGGCCCGGCAGGTCGGCGACCACGAGCGCGCCGAAGCCCGCGATCGCGAGCGCTCCTGCGAGATGGGGTCGGGTGAGCCGCGCGCAGGCGACGTCGAGCGCCGCGGCAACCGGCACTGCCATCAGCAGGATCGGCAGGATGTAAAACCGCCGGCAGATGGTGAGCCCCATGCCGTGCGGGTCAATGTTGAAGCGCGAGACCAGGATCGGCCCGGCGAGCGCGATGCTGGCCGCGAGCAGGAGCCACGCGGCGCGGGTCTCTCCCACCGGGCCCACCGGGCCCACCGGGCCCATCGGGCCCACCGGGCCCACCGGCCGCCAGATGCGCACCGCGAGCATCGCCACCCCCGCGAGCCCGGGCAGCCACAGCCACGATCGTCCCGCGGTCGCGGCGAGCGCGCCGACGCTGGCGGTCCATGGCACGTCGGCCCCGCCGGGGACCAGCTCGAGCCCGCCGTACTCGCGACGCTGGATCGTCGCCCACAGCTCGCCCAGCGACGAGATCGTGCCCCACGACGCCGGTCCATCGGCGACGAACAGGTACGCGTACGGCACGAGGCCGAGCGCGAAGCCGGCGGCGGCGAGCGCATACGTCGTCGGCCGCGACTCGCGCGCGGCGCGGACGACGCCGTAGAGGCCGATCGGCGCGACCAGGGCGCAGGTCAGGTGCGCCGACAGCCCCAGCCCGGCGACCAGGCCGAGCGCGGCGCCGCGCCATCGCCCGCGCAGCGGGCCGCCGGCCGCCGACAGCCACACGACCAGCGCCGCGATGAGGCCATTGATCGCGAACACTTCGGCCTCGGTCGCGTACTGGAGCACGATCGGCGCCGCACCGACGATGGCCACCGCGATCGTCGCGGCCACCGGGCGCGCCCCCCACGCGCGGCACGCCGCATGGAGGACGCCGATCGCGAGCCCGCCGAGGATCGCGGTCGCGAGCGCCGCGGCGTGCGCGGGCGACTGCGCGGGCAGCCACGACCACGCGCGCAGCCACAGCACGTAGAGCGGATAGCCCGAGGGATGCGCCGCGCCCCCCAGCGCCCCCAGCGAGGCGAACTCGGCGTTGTCGGCCGCGACGATGCACGGCGATGCCAGCGCGGCATACACCAGCAGCGCACACAGCCCGACCAGCCAGCTGCGCTGGATCGTATCGCGTACGAGGGCGCGCAGGCCTTCATGATACCGGTGGCCGTGCCATAGTGGGCGACGTGGGGAAGATCCTCGTAGTCGACGACGAGCAGTCGATGCGCGAGTTTCTCGGAATCTGCCTGCGCCGCGCCGGGCACGAGGTGACGGTGGCGCAGTCCGGTGGCGAGGCGCTCGATCAGCTGCGCGCACAGCCGGTCGACATCGTGGTCAGCGACCTCAAGATGCCGGGCGGCGTCGACGGCCTGGGCCTCCTGCAGGCCATCAAGTCGGGCACGATCCGGCGGGTCGCGATGCCCGGTGCGTCGCCGGTCGCGATCGATCCCGAGGTCATCCTGGTGACCGCGTTCGCCACCGCCGACACCGCCATCGCGGCGATGAAGCAGGGCGCATACGACTACCTGACCAAGCCGTTCCAGATCGACGAGATCAACGCGGTGATCGGGCGCGCCCTCGAGAAGCGCGCGCTGGTCGAGGACAACCTCGCGCTGCGCGATCAGCTGGCCGGCCGCGCGCGCCTGGCGCAGCTGCTCGGCAAGAGTCGCGCGATGCAGAAGGTCTTCGAGATGATCACCAAGATCCACTCGGTGAAGACCAGCGTGCTGATCACCGGCGAGTCGGGCACCGGCAAGGAGCTGGTCGCGCGCGCGCTGCACAGCGAGGGCGTGCGCGCCAAGGCGCCGTTCGTCGCGGTCAACTGCGGCGCGATCCCCGAGGAGCTGATGGAGTCCGAGCTGTTCGGCCACAAGCGCGGCTCGTTCACCGGCGCGGTCGCCGACACCATCGGCATGTTCCAGGAGGCCAACGGCGGTACGCTGTTCCTCGACGAGATCGGCGAGCTGTCGCTCGCGCTGCAGGTCAAGCTCCTGCGCGCGCTGCAGGAGCGCAAGGTCAAGCAGGTCGGCGCGACCGACGAGTTCGAGATCGACGTGCGCGTGATCGCGGCGACCAACCGGGACCTCGAGGCCGAGGTCGCGCGCGGTGCGTTCCGCCCCGATCTGTACTACCGGCTCAACGTGATCGAGCTCCGGCTGCCCCCGCTGCGCCACCGCCGCGAGGACATTCCGCTGCTCGCCGAGCACTTCCTGCGGCGGTTCTCCCACGAGCATCGCCGGACGTCGCGGCTGTCGACCGAGGCGATGCGCCGGCTCGAGAGCTACGAGTTCCCGGGCAACGTGCGCGAGCTCGAGAACATCATCGAGCGCGCGGTCGCGCTGTCATCGAGCTCGCTGATCGGCGTGAGCGACCTGCCCGAGGTGAAGGCGCAGAAGATCATGACCGCGCAGCCGCCGGCGGTGCTGCCCGCGGAGGGCGTCGACCTCGACCAGATCGTGAGTGACTATGAGCGAACGTGGGTGCTCCGCGCACTCGAGCAGACCGGGGGCGTCCGGAAGCGCGCCGCGACGCTGCTAGGTATCAGCTTTCGCTCACTTAGATACAGACTCGAGAAGCTGGGTATCGACAAGGGTGACGACGATGAGGTTGCCGAGTGACGTTCCGCGCCCCGGGTGACAATTCTCGGCACTGCAATCCTGTGGGGTAACAAACACTTCTGCACGCTTGCTGGCTTGCGGCTAACCGGCAAGCGGTGGCGCGCCGTTTGCTCAAACGGCTCCAGCAGAAGGAGAGTCGATGCTCAGTATGAAGAAGGTCCAACGAGGCTTCACCCTGATCGAGCTGATGATCGTCGTGGCGATCATCGGCATTCTCGCGGCGGTCGCGATCCCCGCCTTCATGGATTACATGAAGCGCTCGAAAAAGACCGAGGCTGCGCTGCAGCTCAACAAGATTGGCAAGAACGCGAAGCGCGCGTATTCGGAGTCCTCGTCGTACGTCGTCGGCACGGCTCTCCAGCTGCCGGCCAAGCCGGGCGCGGGCGGCTGCTGCGGTGGCCCGAACAACCACTGCGCCGCCAACCCGACGGGCTTCGCAGGTGACACGACGTGGAAGGCGCTCGACTTTCAGATCGACGAGGCGAGCCTGTTCTATTACGACTACACGGGCACGGCGACCGGGTTCACCGCGAAGGCCACCGGCGATCTCGACTGCGACAACACCGAGATCGTGTACACGCTGACCGGCACGGCGACCAACGGCAACCCGGCCGTGCTGCTCACCGAGCCGCCGCCGAACTCGGACTAAATCGCGACCTCGGCGCGTCTCGCATACTGCGCATGATCTGGCCTCGACTCCGGTCGAGGCCATTGCTGTTTTCGGCGCTGGCGAACTTGAATCCCCGTCGAGGAGGATCTCGCCGCTTGCGCGCGCGGTGCACAACTTGGTTCGGTGGTCTACCGAGTTGTGCAGCAGCTTTAGTCAATGACACTGCCGGCCGCTTTTTGCTTCAGGGAGTGACATTCCTCGGCACGCGCACGCGGTTCATGAGGGTGATCCAACGAGTTAGCCGCGGCACGTCCGTTGCTTTTGCGTCGAGGCATGAAGCTCCTCAAGAAAGCGCAGCGCGGGTTCACCCTTATCGAATTGATGATCGTCGTCGCGATCATCGGCATCCTCGCGGCCGTCGCGATCCCGGCGTTCATGGATTACATGAAACGCTCGAAGAAGACCGAGGCCGCGCTGCAGCTGAACAAGATCGGCAAGAACGCCAAGCGCGCTTATTCGGAGTCGTCCTCGTACGTCGTCGGCACCGCCCTCCAGCTGCCGGCCAAGCCGGGCGCCGGCGGCTGCTGCGGTGGCCCGAACAACCACTGCGCCGCGAACCCGACGGGCTTCGCCGGTGACACGACCTGGAAGGCGCTCGACTTCCAGATCGACGAGGACAGCCTGTTCTATTACGATTACACCGGCACCGCGACGGCGTTCACCGCGAAGGCCACCGGCGACCTCGACTGCGACAACACCGAGATCGTGTACACGCTCGTGGGCGCCGCGACCGGCGGCAACCCGTCGGTCGTCCTGACCGAGCCCGCCGTGAACGCGGATTAACCGCACCGATCGATCGGCTCACGCTGCTGAGGACCGCCGCACAACGCGCGGTCCTTTGCGTTTTCGGGGGGGACAGTGCTGCGCTACACTCAGGCCATGCGTGATCGCGAGTCCGGGTTCACGCTCATCGAGGTCCTGGCCACCGTCGCGGTGATCTCGATCCTCGCCGCGATCGCGCTGCCGAGCTTCTTCGGCGAGACGCGCAAGACCAAGGCGTTCTCCGAGGTCCAGCCGATCTTCAACGACATGCGGACCCGGATCGAGCAGTACCTGCAGGAGAACGGGAAGTACCCGCCGACGGTGGGCGAGGCGATCTTCAACCCGGCCGGACCGCCGAGCACGACCAAGGCGCCGCTCGACGTGGCGATGGCCGAGTGGCTTCCGATCAAGCTCCGGCTCAGCGGCGAGGACCTGGTGTACTGCCGCTACACGTATGCGACCGGGCTCGCGAACGTCGGCACCAACATCGGTACGCGCGCCGCGAACCCGCCGTTCAACTTCACCGCGCCGGGGACCGACTGGTACTACCTGATCGCCAAGTGCGACATGGACAACGACCCCGCGGTGCTGAGCTGGTACTTCGCGAGCAGCGTCAACCACACCATCCAGAAGGACGCCGAGGGTAAGTGAAGCTCGCTGCGACGTGCGGCCTGGTGGCGATCGTGGCGCTGGGCGGCGCGCGCGCGCTGCGCGTGGCGGCCGAAGCCGAGGCGCCGCGGGTCATCGCCGACGAGCCCTATGCGCCGGCGCCCGACACCGCGCCGCTGGTGACCCTGGGCTATCGCGAGCTGTTCGCCGACCTGTTGTTCCTGCGGCTCAAGGGCTACTTCGGCGGGCGCGAGAACACGGCCCACGGCGTCGCGGCGCTGGTCGAGGCGGTCGTTGCGCTCGATCCCGAGTACCACCGGATCTACGAGTGGGGGGCGCGCGCGATCACGCTGGCCAGCCGCGGCGTCGACGACACCGCGTACCGCCGCGCGGTCGCCGTGCTCGAGGCCGGCGGCGAGCGGTTCCCCGACGACTGGAAGCTGCCGTACCTCGCCGGCCAGATCTACACGCAGGATCTCGTGACCAAGGATCCCGCGCAGCAGCGCGCGTGGGACGAGCGCGGCACGCTGCTCACCGAGTCTGCGATCCGCAAGCCCGGTGCGCCGGTCGAGGCCGCGACCTGGGTTGCTTTCATGCGGACCAAGCTCGGCCAGCGCGAGCGCGCGATCAAGGACCTCCGCGAGCTGC
>DATIPJ010001064.1:0-3133 GCA_035472155.1 Kofleriaceae bacterium | reverse complement strand
CGTGCCGGCGTCGAGCGCGACGTGCCGGCGCGCGCGATGGTGGCGCCGCCGCCAGTTGCGCGCGGCGTTGCGCACGATCGCGGCGAGCACACGCGGTGCGGAATCGGGTTGCGCGCGCAGATCGGGGCGCGCGAGCAGCGTGTGAAAGGCGTCCTGCACGACATCGAGCGCATCGCTTGCCATCACCCCTTCGCGCCGCGCGATACCGGCGAGCCGCCCGGCGTGGTCGCGCGCCAGATCGGCGATCCAGTCGGCGCAGCAGCACCGCTCGGGAGCGCATGAGGACTCAGGCACGCATCGACCATAGGTCGTGAGGCCTGCCGCGATTACAGCGAATGTCTTGCTTAACAATCGCTTAGCACAAACTGTACTAAGTCCACTTGCACGGTAATTGCTTTGGCACGTTGGGCAGGCTGTTAAACCAACATTGCGGAGAAAAGGAACCGCCATGCCACGCAAGCAACGCTTCAAGCCATCGCGTAAGCCCAAGCCGGTCCCGTCCAACGAAGACGCGGGGATGGGACGGCCGGTGACGGGTACCTCTGCAGAAGATGCTCACATTCAGGAGCGAGAGCATCCCCCGGATCGTGACGCCCCCTCATTATCAGGCATCGAGTCCCATCCGGGGTGAGCGCATTCGCGCGGTGCGCGGACTCGCCCGTGCGATCCAGGGCGCACAGTAACCTCACTCCGTCGCGACGAAGTTCTTCCAGCGAGTCAGATACTCGACAAAGATCGGAGAGACCGAGCGTTCATGAAGCTCGGCACGGGTCATCGGGGGACGCCGGGGCTCCCAGCCGGGCGTGCGCGCTTCGATCGGCCAGCTCGGATTGCAGATCGCAGCGCGTCCCAGCGCGATCGCGTCGGCTCCGCGCTCGAGCACGGCGATCGCGTCGTCCGCCGTCCATAGGCCGCCGGCGGCGATCACCGCGACGTCGCTCGGAAGCGCGGCGCGCAGGAGGGCCACCGCGTGCTGGTCGCCGTACTTCTTCGTCATCGCTTTGAAGTCCCACAGCGAGGCGTGGATGAAGTCGACGCCGTCGTCGGCGAGCCAGCGCGCGACCTGCAAGTTGTCATCGAGATCGAGCCCGCGCGCGTAGCCGCGGTCCTCGAGTGATAGCCGAACGCCGACCGTGAACCTCGAGCCGACACGCGCGCGAACCGCCCGGGTGACCTCGCGCACGAGGCGCGCGCGGCCGGCGAGATCGCCGCCCCAGCCGTCGCTCCGCGGGTTCATCGTCGACGACAGGAACTGCGAGAGCAGATAACCGTGCGCGCCGTGCAGCTCGATGCCGTCGAAGCCGGCGCGCTGGCAGCGCTCCGCCGCGGCCGCGAACTGATCGATCGCGCGCGCGATGTCGTCGGCCGTGGCGGGCCTGGGCACCTCGAAGGTCGGCGCGTCCTCCTGCCACGCGCTGGCGCTCCACACCTGCTCGCCGCTGAGCCGCTGCGTCGCGCGCACGCCGCCGTGGAACAGCTGGACCATGGCGAGCGCGCCGCCGCGCTTGAGCCGCGCCGCGAGGCGCGTGAGGCCCGGGAGATCGTCGTCGCGATCGACGCCGAGCTCGCCGTCCCACGCCTTGCCGTCGAGCCCGACGTAGGCCGCGCAGGTCTCGACGAGACCGAAGCCGCCGTCGGCGCAGCGCGCGAGCCATGCGAGCTCGTCGTCGCCGAGCCGCCCGTCGGGCAGCGACTGGCCATTGGTCATCGGCGCGAGAGCGATCCGGTTCGGCATCACCGCGCCAGAGCGAAACGTCAGTGGCTCGTACAGCACGCGGCGACGATAACCCAGGGACCGCCCTGGCGTGATGTCGCACGCGCGTCGCAGGCGCGGGAGGCAACATCGTTTGCTACCGTCGCCGGATGCGCTTCGCCGTCCTTCGCGTCGTCAGCCTCCTCGCCATCGCGGCCTGCGGTGGCTCGCAACCGGCCGCGACGCCGTCGTCCTCGTCGCCCTCGTCATCGTCGCCGCCGTCCGCTCCGTCGTCGGCGGCCGCGTCCTCGCCCGCGGCGCCGGCCGACGCCAAGGACAAGTCGCGCATGCAGTGGGCAGCCGCGCCGATGTCGCTCGCGCAATCCGGCATCGTGCCCGACTGGATCGACACCGCCGCCGATCCGTGCACCGACTTCTATGCCTTCGCGTGCGGCGGCTTCCTCAAGACGGCGACGATCCCGCCGGACCGGTCGAGCTGGGGAGCGATCGAGATCGTCGTCAAGGACGCCGAGGACTTCCTGCACCAGATCCTCGAGGACGCCGCCCGGAAGCCCTCGGGCGATGCCACGCTCGACAAGATCGGGATGTACTACGCCGCCTGCATGGACGAGCCGGCGATCGAGCGCGCCGGCGCCGCGCCGATCCAGCCGCTGCTCGACGTCGTCGCAAAGGTCAGCGATGCCAGGTCCGCCGCGGCCGCTGTCATCGCGCTCCAGGCCGAGACGGTGTTCCCGCTGTTCGCGATCCGGCCGCAGCAGGACTTCGCCAACGCCACGGCGGTGATCGCCTCGCTCGATCAGGCGGGCCTGGGCCTGCCCGATCGCAAGTACTACCTCGAGAACAAGGGCAACATGGCCAGGACCCGGGCGACCTACGTCGCGCACCTGGGCCGGCTGTTCCACCTGCTCGGGCAGGACGAGCGCGCCGCGAAGGCGGCCGCCGCCGATGCGATGCGGGTCGAGACCGCGCTCGCGAAGCTGCAGCAGGACGACGTCGTCCGCCGCAACCCGCACGCGGTCTATCACAAGATCGATCGCGCCGGCCTCGAGAAGATCGCCGGCAGCTTCCCGTGGGGCGACTACCTGAAGGCGCTCGGCATTCCCGAGGTCACCGCGATCACCGTCCACGATCCGGCCTACTACACCGCGGTCGCCGCGCTGCTCCGCAACGAGAAGCCCGCGGCGCTGCGCAACTACCTGACCGAGGTCGTGATGCAGGACCAGGCCGAGCTGCTCGGCACGGCGTGGGTCGAGGAGGACTTCACGATGCGCAAGGCGCTGTCCGGCGTGAAGGAGATCGCCCCGCGCTGGCGCCGCTGCCTCAACCGCGTCGACCGCGACCTCGGCGAGCTGCTCGGCCAGTCGTACGTCAAGGCGCGGTTCGCCGGCGGCGCCAAGGCGCGCGCGGTCGACCTGACCC
>DATIPJ010001063.1:0-20033 GCA_035472155.1 Kofleriaceae bacterium | reverse complement strand
GGCTCCCATCGCGGCGCCGGCGCCGGTCGCGGAAGCCCCGCGGCCCGCCGAGCAGCAAAGGCCGCCCGGAGGACCCGGTGCGCGGTTCGTCGAAGCCCCGGGCCTCGTGCAGCGCCCGCAGCCCCGGCCGCAGCCGCCTGCACCGGGTCAGCCCGCACCGCCGCCGACGCGCGGGCTCTCGCTCCGCGGTAATCCTGGGCCCACGCCGCCGATGGTGCCGAATCCGCCGCCGCCACCGCCGCCGGCTCAGCCCGCTGCCGGACAGCAGCCGCCGGCCGCGACGCCCGCCGACAAGCCCGAGTCCAGCGGCGATGACGCCTCGGCGCGGTTCAGTCTGCTGGAGCTCGACTGATGTCGTCGGTCGCTCGGCGCTACTACGAGCGTGGCCGCTCGGCGCTCGATGCAGGCGATCTCGAGTCGGCGCAGGAGGCGCTGCGCGCAGCGCTCGATCTGGCGCCGCACTTCGGCAACGCGCGCATCGCATACGCCGTCGCGCTGGCCAAGGCGAACGACTGCCCGCGCGCCGCGGCCGTCCTGCGCGCGGGCATCGGGCGCGCATCGTCGCCGATCTCGTCGGCCGCGATGTACGCGACCCTGGGGGACGTGCTGACGCTGGGCGGAGATTTCTTCGGCGCCGAGGACGCGTTCAACACCGCCGGGCAGACGCCGGGCTTCGAGGTGCGCGTCGCGGCCGGGCTGGCGCGGGTCTATGCGCGGCTCGGCCGTTATCGGGACATGGCGAGCCAGCTCCGTCGCGCTGCCACGACCGCGCGCTGAACTGCGCCTTCATGCAGATTAAGACTCTCGATGTACGGTAATGAGCTCGTTAGCTGTCATGTGATGATCATGCATACATGACGGTGGCAGAGAACGAGTCTATCCAGCTGAGATCCGATACGAGATCCATCTGTCGATAGCCCTCAGAATACTGAGGTATTGCGCCAAATTGCATTCATGATGATGCGCCCTGCGGCACTCGGATCAACCATTACGAATGTTAGTAATCGTGATCTCGCTCTCGTACCGACGGAGCGATGGTTCGCATCATGAATGCTCGCTCACTCCCATCACGCTGTACCCGAGTTGTCCCACTCGTGTTCGCGCTGGCCGCCTCCGCGTGCGCCATGGACGAGGGCCGTGCGCCTCTGGTCCAGATGACGGAGCAGGAGCTAGCGACCGCCGGCAATGTCGCGGCGTGCGGCGAGTCGGAGGTCTACGAGGTGCATTGCCACAGCCGCGTGATCGCAGACCGCAATGGCTGTCCGCACCAGAACCCCGGACCGGCGGGACTGCAGCCGAGCCAGCTGCGCAGCGCCTACAAGATCAGCGGCACCGGGAGCGCGGCGACGACGATCGCAGTGGTCGAGGCGTTCGGATACAGCAACGCCGAGGCTGACCTCGCGACCTATCGCTCGCAGTTCGGCCTGCCGGCGTGCACGACGGCGAATGGCTGCTTCAAGAAGCTCGACCAGGACGGCGGCACCACGTTCCCGCCCGACAACCTCGGGTGGGCCTCCGAGACCGCACTGGATCTCGACATGATCAGCGCGATCTGCCGCAACTGCAAGATCGTGCTCGTCGAGGCGACGACCTCGTCGTTCGCAGACATCGCGGTCGCGGTGCAGACGGCGGCGGACCTCGGCGCGCACGTGATCAGCAACAGCTATGGCGGCGACGAGTTCTTCGGCTCGGACTACGAGTACGCCTACGACTACCCGTCGATCGCCGTGGTCGCGAGCACCGGTGATGTCGGCTACGGGATCGGCGTCGAGTTCCCGTCGTCGACCTCGCACGTCACGGCGGTCGGTGGCACGTCGCTGTCGACCGCGAGCAACTCGCGCGGCTGGACCGAGACGGTGTGGAACGGCTCGGTGAGCGGCTGCAGCATCCTGTTCGCCAAGCCGGCGTGGCAGCACGACACCGGCTGCGAGATGCGCACCGTCGCCGACGTCTCCGCGGTCGCCGATCCCAACACCGGCGTCGCGGTCTACGGCCCGGTCGACGCGACGACCTCGGGCTGGATCGTCCTCGGCGGCACCAGCGCCGCGGCGCCGATCATCGCCGGCGTGTACGGCGTCAACGGCGGCGCCGTGCATTCGAGCTCGGATCCGTACTCGCACCTGAGCGGGCTGTTCGACATCAAGACCGGTAGCACCGGGTTCTGCGATCCGACGACGTATCTGTGCAACGGCGTGGTCGGCTACGACGGCCCGTCGGGGCTGGGCACGCCGAACGGCACGTCCGCGTTCTAGCCGCGCGATTCAGTAGTGCAGCTGCGGCGGATACGCGTGCTGCGGCACCCACAGCGGATCGATGAACGTCTGCGCGAGCACCACCGTGATGTTGTCGGTGCCGCCGTTGTTGTTGGCGGCGCGGATCAGGTTCTCGGCGACGACCTCGAGTGAATCACCCGACGTCATGATCTCGCGGACCATCCAGTCGTCGACGAGGTCAGACAGACCATCGCAGCACAACAGGAAGATGTCGTTGTGCTCGGGCGGCATCGTGTTGTGCTCGATCTCGACCGACGCGTCGAGGCCGACCGCCCGGATGATCACGTTCGACGTTGCCGGGCCGAGCGTGCCGATCAGGTCCGGCCGGTCCTGGTAGAGGTTGCGCAGCGAGTGGTCGCGGGTCAGCTGCTGGAGCTGACCGTTGCGCAGCAGGTACGCGCGCGAGTCTCCGCAGTGGCAGACGTGGACGATGTTTTCCTCGAACCGGAGGCCGACCGCGGTCGTCCCCATGCCGTGGCAGGTCGGATCGGTGAGCGAGCGCTGGAACACCGCCGCGTTCGCGGCCTTCATGGCGGCGACCAGCTGATCCTGCCCTGGCGCGGGCAGCGGATCGCCGGTCTTGAGCGAATGCACGATGGTCCGGATCGCGATGTCGGATGCCACCTGCCCCGACGCATGACCACCCATGCCATCACACACGACGTACACGCCGAGGAAGTCGTCGTAGTACATCGCATCCTCGTTCTGGGTGCGCTGCGCTCCGACATCGGTGCGGCCGACGGCGCGCAACAGGAAGCGCTCGACCGGGACGGGGCGAGTGTCCGTTACCACGAGGCCTCCGGACGAACGCGCATCATCCGATCTACGCCGTCGGTTTCGCCCACCTTCCTCACTCCGTCACTCGCCTGTTCGGCATCTTGCTCGTCAGCGCCGTCCACGGCTTGCGGCGCTCCTGGCGAACCTCGGCGAGCAGCGCGCGCGCCTCGCGCACCTTGGACTCGATCTTCTTGGTCGACGATGGCCGGAACGCAAGCGCCTCGTTGATGATCGCGCGCAGATCGATGCGGTGCTCGACCGTGGGGTCGAACCACTCGAACATCTTCTCGAAGATCAGCTCGGGGCGGTGGAGGTCGCGCAGCAGGGCCTGGGGCGTACGCTCGGTGAGGGCGTCCGCGAGATCAAAGGGCAGCTCGTAGGTGCGAGGCTCCGCGATCGTCCGGCGATCGATCGCCGCGTGGTCGAGCATCGTGATGTCGGTCCGGACGCGCGGCTCGATCTCGCTCTGGAACAGCTTGAGCTCGCGCTGGCGTTCCACGCGGCGCCGGTGGGCCTCGAGCATGTTCGGGTCGACGGCCGCGATCGCATCCGCACGCCGCTTGCGGAACTCGGCCCACTCCGGATCGTCGGCCGGCTTCGGCGCCTGCTGCTCGGCGAGCTGCTGGAACGACGGCAGGCCGAACCATCGCTCGAGGTCGGCCTGCGTGGCTTCGCCGATCAGTTCCTTGACCGTCTTGTCGTCGTTGTCGGGCATCGCTCGCTCAGAGCTGGAGCACGATCACATACGCGAGCGCACCGACGGCAACACCGATCACCAGGCTCACGATCCAGAATAACGTGGAGGCACCCTGCTCGACGGCCCCCGTGCCCACCGGCTGGACGGCTTGCCCTGTCCGGGCCACGGACACAACGCCCTCGCTGCCTTGCAGCATCACGGTCTTGTTGGGGCTGGACGCCGCATTGGGCGCCATCGAGTTCATGGGTGGGTAGCCGGGCGGCGGCTGTCCGGGCTGCATCTGCCCGAGCTGCGGCGCGGCCATCGCCACGATCGTCTTCTGCATCGGCGACGCCGGCTGGAAGCCGCCCTGGCCTTGCTGTCCGGGCTGGGTCATTCCGCCCTGCGGCATGCCTTGCGGTACGCCCTGTGCAAACGGGCTCGGCTGCGCGATCATCGTCGCCTGCTGATGCGACTGCATCGGCATCTGCGGTGGCATCCCCGGCGGGCCTTGCATCTGTGGCGGCATCCCCGGTGGCCCCTGCATCGGCGGCATGCCCGGCGGGCCTCCCTGCATGCGCGGCGGCATCTGCTGCTGCATCTGGGGATGCATCTGGGGCATCTGCTGCGGCGACGGCATGCCCGGCGGACCGGAGGCCAGCATGGTCTTCTGCGCGCCGAGGCCTTGTGGGCCCAGCGCTGTCTGCATGTTGCCCTGGGTCAGCTCGGCGAACACCTGCTGGCAGTGCTGCATCATCTCGCCCGAGCTCTGGTAGCGCCGGCTGGGCTCCTTCTCGAGCGCGCGCCGCACGATCTGCTGCACCGAGTACGGCACCGACTGCGGCAGCGGCGGCACGGTCGCGTGCAGGTGCATCTGGATCACCGTCATCGGGTTGTCGTCGTGGAACGGCACCGCACCGGTCAGCATCTCGAACGCGAGAATGCCGAGCGCGTACAGGTCCGAGCGCGCGTCGAGCGGCAGCCCGCGGCCCTGCTCGGGAGACATGTACTGCGGCGTCCCGAACACGACGCCGGCCTGCGTCTTCATGCGGTCGCCCTCGAGCAGCTTGGCGACCGAGAAGTCGAGCAGCTTCACGAAGTCGGGCTGCCCGGCCATGTTCAGCAGGAAGACGTTATCGGGCTTGATGTCGCGGTGGATGATGCCGATCGAGTGCGCCTCGGCGAGCGATGCGCAGCACTGGTTCAAGATCTTGACGACGCGGTGAGGCGCCAGCGGCCCCTTCGCCAGCCCATCGCGCAGCGAGACGCCGTCGAGGAACTCCATCGTCATGAACAGCCGGCCATCGGGGGTCTGGCCGAAATCGAACATCCGGATCGTGTTGGGGTGCTGCAGGCGCGAGCAGGCGCGCGCCTCGTTGGCGAATCGCTGGACCCACGTCGGATCGCCGGCGACCTGCGCGTTCAACATCTTCAGCGCGATCACGCGGTCGATCGTGGTCTGGCGCGCCTTGTATACGACGCCCATGCCGCCTTCGCCGATCCGGGCCTGGATCTCGTAGCGGCCGTCGATGAGCTTCCCGACGAAGGGGTCCTGGTTCACGGTGCGCTGAGCCTTACCCGGGCATTGGCGGACAGCTGATCGGTGGTGAGGTGAACTTTGCCAACGGTCACACCCTTGTCGACGCGGATCACCGTGACCTCACCGCCGGCGAGCGGCTGATTGGTGTCGCCGCGCAGCACGACGGCGCCCCAGTCCTTCTGGACGCCGGAGTTGGTGCCCGCGCCGATCGTGATGATCACGTCGTTGCCAGACACGTTGTTGGCGATGATGCGGCCGATCACCGGCGGCAGCTTGATGTTGTCGCAGTTGGGGTTGGCCGGATCGGGGTTGCGCGGGTCCTTGCACGCCGGGAACACCGGCTTGCACTTCTTCACGCGGCGGTCGGGCGGATTGGGGCACTCCATCGTCGCGTGGCACGCCGGGTTGTTGATGTCCGGCGGCGTGGGGCACTTGTCCTTGCACGGCGGCCAGCCCGGCGGTGCGCCCTGCGCGGGGCAGATCAGCTTGCACGCGGGGTTCTTGGGATCGAACTGGAACTCGTCGCACGGGACCTCGGCCTCGGGGACCGCGGCGAGCTTGGGCGGGTCGGGGATCTCGAGCTTGAGCGGATCGAACGCGGGGCCCGCGACGGCCTCCTTGAAGCCGACGGTGAGGCGGTACTTGCCCGCGTCGCCGCGGCCGACCGCGTAGACCCGGATGTAGTACTTGCCGTGGGCGCTCTCGACGGAGGCGGTGCGCAGCCGCGCAGCCGTGCGCTTCTTGCTGGTCTTGGCAGACTGCACGATCGGCGCGCCGTACTCGTCGAACACGTCGAACGCGAGCTGCAGGCCCGGCCGCGGCGCGACCCACGCGAGCTTGACGTCGAGCGTGCCGCGCTGCTTCTCGGGCAGCTCGACGAGCTTCCAGTCGATGCGGTCACCGCCGGGGTACGTGACGATGCCCGACGACTTTCCTTCGCCGTTCTCGAGCGTGATCGTCTTCGCGCCCTTCTGCTTGCTGTCATTGCCGCTCACGGCGTCCTGCGCGACGTTGTGCGCGCATGACAGCGCTGCGGCGAACGCTGCGAAGACGAGCCCGATGAGACAGCGGTGCTCGGATCGACGGCCCACCAGGTTCCCAAGCATGGTCCTGGTGTTACGCCAATTGACGCGTGATCGCAAGGGCTTAGAGCCCGTGACTCGATGGTCGGCTGAACCGTTGGCGGACCTCATGGCGAGAGCGTCACCGTGCCGTTCGAGTTCTTGATCTGGTCCGGCGTCGCCGCGACGGTGGCGGTGCATGTGCGATCGTTGCAGTTGCCGATCGTGAAGGCGCCCGAGATCCCGTTGATCTTCGCCTTCATGCCGTCGCTGGCGCCGCTGGACTTGCCGCGCCCGACGGTGATCAGTGTTCCGCCCGCGACCACCTGAACACCGATGATCCGGGCGCTGACGGCGGCCGCCGGCGGGGGCGGGGGCGGTGCCTCCTTGGGCTTCTTGATGACCTTCACCACCGCCTGGGTCTGCGGGCGGTAGTTGCGCGGCGTATCGTCCTGGAGCGGGACCATGGCGAGCGCCGGCGGGAACGGCACCTCGCTGGGGAAGTTGGTCTTGACCTCGGCGGCCTGCGTCGGCTTGAACTGCGCGCGCAGCACGAAGTCGGCGCTGTCCATCCGGCCCTGCAGGAAGAGGTGGATGAGGTACTTGCCGGGCGCGAGCTCGACGAGCGTCTTCTTCTTGGCGAGCTCGTGCGCGTCCTCGTCCTCGAGCTCCGACTTGCTGATCACGCGCAGGCTCGGATCGAAGACCTCCATGCCGAGGTCGAACTCGTCGTTCACCGCGTCGCCGGGCGGCGTGATCTCGAGCGCGAGCGAGAGCTGGCCGTTCGACGGCAGGTTGATCTCGAACCAGCGCGCACGGCGCATGTCGGGATAGGACAGATCGCCCTCGACCTTGCCCTCCTTCTTCTCGTCGAGCTTGAGCGCCTTGGGCTTGTTCCAGGGCTTGGTCTCTTTGGCCTTGTAGCCGTTGTGCGTCGGAACCTGCGGCCCGCCACACGCCGCCAGGCCCGCGCCCAGGAGGACAGACAACGGGATAGAGAACGAGACAATCCACCGCATGTCGCGAACATTAGCATGGGGTTGCCGTCGGCTGTCACCGTGGCAGACCGCGGAGGTGAAGTCGTGGATGCTCGTCGCGCTCGCGCCGCTCGTCTGGGCGGGCTGCAGCCGGGGCGCGGGCGGCGACGACACCGACGGGCGAGCAATTTTTCAGACGATGTGCGCGACCTGCCACGGCCCCGACGGCCGGCCGCCGGCGGCGATGGTCGCGCGGCTCGGGGTCCGCGATCTCACCGCTCCCGAGCTGCGCGCGCGGGTGACGCCGGCGCTGGTCGCCGAGCAGGTCCGCACCGGCTCGAAGAACAAGCTGATGCCCTCGTTCGCGGGAGCGATCAGCGATGCGCAGATCGCGGCGGTGGCGGCGTTCGTGGCATCGCCGCAGTTCGTCGCGCCGCCGTGAGCTCGTCGGCGACGAACGGATCGTCGTCGGTATGCGCGGCGAGGACGTCGGCGGCGCCGAGCTCGCCGAGCGCCCACGCGGCGTGACCGCGGACCACCGGCGCGCGGTGGCCGAGCAGCGCCACGAGGGGAGGGATCGCGCGCGGGTCGCCGGTGTTGCCGAGCGCGATGGCGACATTGCGCAGCAGGGCATCGCGCGGGACGCGCCGCAGTGCCGTGCGCCGCACGAGCTGGCGGAGCTGGTTGGCGCCCCGGGCGGCGAGCGCGACGAGATCGGGTAGCGCGTGCTCGACCGAGCGCGGGCGGAGCAGCGGATCGATCTCGCCGTCGGCGGGGCCGGCGCCGGCGTTGAACGGGCAGACCTCCTGGCAGACGTCGCAGCCGAACACCCAGGTACCGATCTGTGCACGCAGCTCGCGCGGGATGGCGCCGTGGTGCTCGATCGTGAGGTACGAGATGCAGCGCCGCGCGTCGAGCACGTAGGCGTCGACGAACGCCTGGGTCGGGCAGGCATCGAGGCACGACCGGCATGCGCCGCAGCGCGGCCGCGGCGGCTCGCTCGGCGCGGTCGATGCGAGCTCGGCGTCGACGAGCAGCTCGCCGAGGACGACGTAGCTGCCGAGCCCGGGCGCGATCACCATCGTGTTCTTGGCGACGAAGCCCAGGCCGCCGCGCTCGGCCCATTCGCGCTCGAGCACCGGCGCCGAGTCGACGCACGGGCGGCTCGCGACCGGGTGGCCGAGCTCGGCGGCGAGCCGATCGGCGAGCGCGACCAGGCGATCGCGCATCACCAGGTGATAGTCCTCGCCGCGCGCGTAGCGAGCGATCTTGCCGCGCAGCAGCGCGCCGGGAGGGACCGGGTCGCGGCGGTCATACGCCAGCGCGACGACGATCAGCGAGCGGGCCGTGGCAAGCAGCGCGCGCAGGTCGCCGCGCGGACCGACGTGCGCGGGCGCCGCGAGGTAGGTCATCTCGCCGGCGCGGCCTTCGCCGAGCCAGCTGGTGTAGAGCGCATGCCGGCGGGGCGCCTCGATCGGAACGACCGCGATCCGCGCGAAGCCGAGCGCGCGGCCGAGCGCGGTCAGCGACGCGGCGGTGGCGGCCATGTCAGCACCGCTCCATCGCCGGATCCTCCCACGGAAACCCGCGGCTCATCGCCGGAGGGCCGCATCCGATGCGCGGCTCGAGGGCTCACGGCTCACCGGCCTCGGGCCACGCCTCCGCCGAGCCCTCGCGGTCGTCGTCGTCGGGGACGCCCGCGAAGTACACCTCGTCGTACGGCACGGTGCAGTCGCGCTCGCGCGGCTGCGGGTACTCGATGCGCTCGCCGCGGTAGGTCGTGACGACCACGCGCTCGCGATCGAGGTGCTCGATGTAGCTCGGGGCGATCGGCACCTTGCCGCCGCCGCCGGGCGCATCGAGCACGAGATGAGGCACGCACATCCCGCTCATCCAGCCGCGCAGGCCGCGGTGCAGCGCCATCGCCGTCTCGACCGGCGTGCGCAGGTGATCGGTGCCGATCACGGTGTCGCCCTGGAACAGGTAGTACGGGCGCACGCGCGAGCGGACCAGGCCGCGCATCAGCGCGCGCAGCGCGCGCACCGAGGAGTTCACGCCGCGCAGCAGCACCGTCTGGTTGCCGACCGGGATGCCGGCATCGACCAGGCGCTCGCACGCCGCGCGCGCCTCGGCGGTGAGCTCCTTGTCGTGATTGAAGTGGGTATTGATGAACAGGGGGTGATGGCGGCGCAGCGCGGCCACCAGCTCGTCGTCGATCCGCATCGGGCAGACCACGGGCAGGCGCGTGCCGATCCGCAGGGTCTCGACGTGGCGGATCGCGCGCAAGCGGCCGAGCAGGTACGCGAGGCGCCGCGTGGAGAGCAGGAGCGGATCGCCGCCCGAGAGCAGCACGTCGCGGATGCGCGGCGTGCGCGCGATGTAGTCCAGGCCGGCCTCGAGCTCGGCCGTCGTCGGGGGCTCGTCGCCGCCGACCAGCCGCCGGCGGTTGCAGTGGCGGCAGTAAATGCCGCAGCGATCGACCACGAGCAGGAGCACGCGGTCGGGGTACTTGTGGACCACGGTCGGCACCGGCCGGTGGTGATCCTCGCCGAGCGGATCGCGCAGCTCCTCGTCGCGGATGTCGCCCTCGGCGGGGCGCGGGATCGCCTGCAGGCGGATCGGGCAAGCGTCGTGCACCGGATCCATGAGGCTCGCGTAGTACGGCGTGATGCCGACGCGGAACAGGCGCGCCGATGCGGCGAGCCCGGCCTTCTCGTCGGCGGACAGCTCGACGATGCGCGCCAGCTCGTCGGCAGACGTCAGCATGTGGCCGAGCTGCCAGCGCCAGTCGAGCCACTGCGCCTCGGGGACGTCGCCGCGCCGGAGCGGCCCGGGCGAAGCCGGCTGAGCTAGCGGGAGGTGGACCACGGCGGCTGTGTAGCACGAGCGCGCGCCAGCACGTCGGCGAGGCCTTCGGTCAGCGGCAGGCCGGCGAGCTCGTCGAGCGCGACGAACCGAGCGGCGGCGGCATCGCTCGCAGCCGCCAGCGTCCCGGCGGTCGCGCGCGCGAAGTAATCCAGCAGCACGAAATGGTAGTCGTCGCCCATCCGCTCGAGCACGCACGCCAGCGTGCCGACCTCGACGACGAGGCCGGTCTCCTCGCGGACCTCGCGCGCGACCGCCTGGGCCAGCGTCTCGCGCGGCTCGAGCTTGCCACCGGGCACACTCCACAGCCCAACCCCCGGCGGCTTGCCGCGCTGGACGAGCAGCACGCGGCCGGCGTCGTCGAAGATGATCGCCCCCACACCGACGACAGGCGTCATATGCGTTGCTCCTTGCGCGCGCGGGCCGGCCTGGCGGCGTGATGCTTGGCGGACCGCGCTGTGTTCGGCGCAGCCGGCTTGGCAGTGGCCGCGATCCGCGCGCCAGACTTGGCTGGTTTGGCGTTGCTGGTGATCGGCCGCGTCGGCTTGGCGGCCTTGCGCTTGGCGCCGGGGTCTGGCTTGGCGCCTGCCGGTCGCGTGCGCGCGCGTGCGGGGCGCTGCGCGATCTTGGCGCCGCTGCCGCGCGCGAGGGCCGGCAGGCCGAGGCCCGCGCTGGGGCACACCGGCGCGAGCGGGCAGTGCTCGCAGTCGGGCTTCTTGGCGAAGCACACGCGGCGGCCGTGCCAGATCAGGCGCTGCGCGAAGATCGACCACTGATCGCGCGGCAGGGCGCGCATGAGGTCCTGCTCGATCTTCACCGGGTCGCTGTTCGTGGTGAGCCCGAGGCGCAGTGCGAGCCGCGCGACGTGGGTATCGACGACCACGCCCTCGTTCTTGCCGAACACGCTGCCGAGGACGACGTTGGCGGTCTTGCGCGCGACGCCCGGCAGATCGACGAGGCCCTCCATCGTATCGGGGATGACACCGCCGAAGCGCTCGACGACCCGGCGCGCCATCGCGATCACGTTCTTGGCCTTCGCGCGGTAAAACCCCGACGAGAAGATCATCGGCTCGAGCTCGGCGGGCTCGACCTTGGCGAGCGCAGCGGGATCCGGATAGCGGGCGAACACCGCGGGCGTCAGCGTGTTGATCATCTTGTCGGTCGATTGCGCAGACAGGATCGTCGCGACCAGCAGCTGGTAGGCGTTTGCGTGGTCGAGCTCCACCACGGCGTCGGGCCATTTCTCGGCGAGCCCGGCCGCGATCGCGGCGATCCGTTCGGGGCTGACGTTTGCGTTCACATTCGCGTCAAGTTCACCGTTTCTGGCACGCGGTGGCTTCTTGCGTGTGCTATTCCGAGTGCGAGATCCCATGCGGCTGCACCGTATCATTTTCCTCGCTGCAGCGACGTGCGCGTTCGGCTGTCCGGCCTCGAAGAAGGAGATCGCGACCGCGCGAGCGTCGGTCTACGACACCGACTTCTCGGTCGTGTACACCGCAGCGCTCGACGCCACGCGCGAGGTCTACCCCAACCTCGACGACGCGCCCGGCCGCGGCATGATCAAGACCGCGTGGCACCAGGTCTCGTACGCCAACAACCAGGACGACCTGGCCAATCCCAAGACGGTCGCGCAGTCCCAGGGCGTGGCGGGCTCGTCGAGCGCCGCCGCCGGAGGAATGCCGACCCGGCTCGCCTACAAGCGCTACTTCATCCGGTTCGATGTCACGATCACCGGCGGCCGGCCGTGGCGGCTCAAGGTCGTCGGCCACGCCGCGGAGTGGGAGCCGGGGGCCGCGCTGCCGTCGGAGCTGCATGGCGTGGCGCGGCCGTCGTGGCTCGAGGGCCGCACCGATGCGCTGACGATCTCGATCTACAAGCGGCTGAAGGGCCACGCGATCCCGGGCAAGGAGGAGACGACCGAGGTCGCGGGCGACGACATCAAGCGCACCGATCCGGCGGCGTTCAAGGATGTGCCGCCCGAAGCGGGCAAGCGGCTCGCGGGGCTCAAGGACATCCTCGGCGCGCGAGACTATCCGGCGCTGCGCGCGCTGCTCGCCGATGATGTGATGTGGTCGCTCGGCGGCGGCACCGGCGCCGATGCGGCGATGGCGACCTGGCAGGCCGATCCGGAAGCGCTCGATGCCATGAACAAGGCGGTCGCGGCGGGCTGCGCCGGTGACGCGAAGAAGGTCACGTGCCCCGCGGGAGCCGCGCCGCCCGGCGGTTATCAGCTCACGCTCGAGTCGCGCGCCGATGGCTGGCGAATCACCTCGTTCGTCAGAGTGGATTAGCGATCGCGCGGCGCGCGAGCAGGCCAGTACGCTCTCCTCGCGACACAGACCGGCGCAAAATGCTGCACAGTCTGTGTGTGATCGAGATCGCTTGTCAGCGATTCTTGATGATTCTTGATCTTTGGGAGGTCGGTATTGCGCGCTTTCGGGCCTCGATCTCTGGGTAGGATGCCGCGCAGGTGACCATGGGGCGCGGATATCTCCTCCTGATCGCGGTCGCGGCGGGCTGTGGATTCAAGGCGACGCAGGGCGCGCCCGATGCGTCACTCCCCGGCGAGCTCCCGGGCGAGCTCGTGCCGGCCACCTGGAGCTTTCCGGGTGCGGCCGAGCTCGCGGCGCCCGGGCACGTCGCGATCGACATGACGATCGATGCGCGCGGCGCGCTGACCCCCGCGGCCTATACCTATGGCGGGCTCGTCGTGCGCAGCCAGGTGAACAACCGCGTGTGGATGCACGGCCAGGTCAGCTGGGCGGCGCTCGATCCGACGGCCGTCACCGGCGCGGGGCTGTGGCGCGGCGATCCGATCAACACCGGCAGCGGGCTTGACTACCTCGGCATCCAGACCAAGCCCACGCGGGTCACGCTGTGGTTCGAGGGCGAGGTCTGGCTCGAGTCCGGATCGAGCCAGCAGTTCGAGCTGCACGGTAATGACGTCGCGTTCATCGACCTCGCGAGCCCGGGCTCGACGGCGTACGCGCCGCTCATGGAGAGCGACGCCACGCGGACGGTGCCGGTCCCGGTCACCGGCTGGTACCCGATCCGGATCGGATACTCCGACGGTGACGCCAGCGGCGACTTCCTGTTCCGCCACAGCGATGGCGGCGGGCCGATGGTACCGTGGTCGCACGAGCGGCTGCGCGGGCGGGCCAGCGAGCTGTCGGGAGCGTTTCGCACCGTGTTCGGCCACCAGATCTTCGGCGGTGGTGTGCCTCCCGCGCAGCTGCCGGTATCGAACCTCGAGGCGACCGATCTGCTGAAGGCGACCGACTTCGACACGACGCCGGAGGGTCTCGGACAGGAGGACTGGTCGGCGCGCTACGCGGGCCAGTTCTACGCCGCCCAGGCCGGTGCGTACACGCTGCAGGTCACCAGCGACGACGGTAACCGCGTGCGGCTGGGCACGGTGGTCAAGCAGACCGCGTGGAATCGCGACCAGGGCGTCGGCTTCACCCCGGCGGTGACCACGGTGACGGCGAACCTGGCCGAGGGCTGGAACGACCTCGCGATCGACTACAACGAGGTCTCGGGTACGCGGGCGATGCACGCCGAGCTTCAGGGGCCGGGGCTGTCGGGCGCTGCCGTGCCGCGCGCCCTGCTTCGCCCGGTCGACGCCGCCGACGACCGCCTCACGATCGGGGCCGACAGCACGCAGCAGGAGATCCAGAACGACGGCGGGCCCGATCAGCCGGCGACCGAGACGGTGCGCTTCACCGGTTTCACGGGCGAGACGGTGTCGTCGATCGACGTCACGTTCGACGCCGAGTCCGACCACTGGAACCAGATCCGCGTGGACCTCGAGGTGCCGCCGGGAGGCCAGGCGTTCCGCCGCCGGATTCGCGATCACGAGAATCGCGAGATCGGCGGGCGGCGTCTGCTGCAGATCCAGATCCCTGCAGGGACGACCGAGCTCTCTGCGCTCCTCGGTGGGTCGAGCACGGGCGACTTCAAGCTGCACGTCTACGACGATGCCCCCGGCGGGAACCACGGCACGCTGCACGGCGCGACGATCACGCTCCACACCACCGGGGGCCCGGAGCGGGTCGCACGGACCGCATCGTGGACGTCGCCGGTGCTCGACGCGGCGACGGCGGTGCACACGATCGACGGCATCGTGTGGGACCAGCGGCTGCCCGAGGGGGCGGGGCTCGAGGTCCACGTCCGCACCTGTCAGCAGGCGGGCTGCAGCGACGATCCAGCGTGGTCGCCGCCGGTTGCGCCGTCGGCGGCGGTCGCCGTCGCCCCCGGGCGGTACCTGCAGGTCCGCGTCGACATGACCAGCAATGGGCTCGTCGAGCCCGAGCTGCGCGGGCTCGCCGTCATGTACCGCCGCGACAGCTGATCGAATCAGCGCGCGGGCCGATCGAGCTTCTCGATCGCGATCAGGCAGTTCGAGTCGGGCAGCTCGACCGGGCGGTCGTGCTCGTCGGTCAGCTCGATCTTGCCGCGCAGGTGATCGCGATAGCCGGGCTGCAGATACGAGCGCAGCTCGGGCGGCAGCGGGATGGCGCGCGCACAGCCTTCACCGCCGCACCACGCGATCAGATGCGCGACGTAGTCGTCGTAGGCGAGGATGCCGTAGAGCTCGCGCACCTCGTAGGGGAAGCTGGCCGGGCCCCAGGTGTACGTGTAGAGAAACTCCATCGCATCGGCGGTCGAGAGCTCGAGGCGCCTCAGGCCGGGCGGCGCGGGAAGCTCGGTGAACCGGATCGCGCGGCCCTCGAACTGCGCGACATAGAGATCGAACGCCGATTGCGCATCGTGGGCGACGAGCTGCAGCCGGCGCGTGCCCGGCGGCGGCATCACGCCATCGCGGATCACGATCCGGCCGCCCGGGCCGAGCGCGGCGAACGCGGCCTCGATCACGCGCTGGACCGAGGCGAGCGAGAACCGGGGCTCGGTGTACGAGTAGACCTCGTGGAGGATCGAGCAGAACACCACGCTGTCGAGCGGCGGGGCCACCAGCTCGCCGAGCTTCTCGGCGGCGCCGTGCGCCACGCGCCAGCGGCTGTGGTTGGCGCGGGCGCGCAGCGCGAGCGCGTCGACGACCTCGCGCGACAGGTCCACGCCGACGATCTCGCTGGTCGGAAAGCGCTGCTCGAGCAGGTCGAGCACGACGCCGCCGCCCGGTCCGATCTCGACGATGCGGCCGGGTTTGACCAGCTCGACCATGCGCTGCTTGTCCGAGCGCGCGGCGTTCATCGCGGCGAGGTAGTTGGCCTCGTTGGCCACGCGATCGAACTCGTCCTTGCGCAGGCCGTAGAGGTCGCACAGCGCCTTGAGCATCGTGTGGTACGCGACCTGCGAGCGGGTCTCGTAGAGCGCGAGCAGGGTGATCAGCGCGCTGCTCTCCTCGGTGTCGACGTAATCGACGACGATCGCGTCGGGGTCGGTCGGGTGCGCGAGCCGCGCCGACAGCGTGCCGAGCGGCCCGAGCTTGCCGGCGCCGGTGAGCAGCGTGCGCACCGAGGTGCTGGTGAGCGCGGCCTCGACGAGCCGCAGCCGGTAGCGGACGGCGGCGGTCGCGCCGTGCA
This sequence comes from Kofleriaceae bacterium, assembly GCA_035472155.1. Classification (GTDB taxonomy): domain Bacteria; phylum Myxococcota_A; class Polyangia; order Haliangiales; family Haliangiaceae; genus JABFXX01. Next base: position 4,321 of record DATIPJ010001063.1, on the reverse strand, counting down.
GCCGGCCGACGAGCGCGCGCAGCTGGGCGTGCCACGGCCGCGACACGTCGACGCCGATCGCGCGCGCGGCGCCGACCGCGGCGGCGAGCACGCCGAGCTGGGCCTGCGGCGACAGCCCGCTGGTCGCGGCCTCGCAGTACCAGAGCTGGCAGGTGGCGAGCGCGGGCGCGAGCGCGGCGAGCTCGGTGTCACCGAGCCCGGCGACCGCGGCATCGACGGCGGCGGCGGGTTCGCCGGCGGCCTGGCGGCTGGCGCGCAGCGCGCGCAGGCGATCGGCGAGCGCGGCGCGACCGGCGGCGCCCTCGACCGGCGGCGCGAGCGCCGACAGCGCCTGTGGCGGATCCGACCACGCACCCGGGCGGCACACCGCGCCGAGCTGCGCGCGCACGCGCGCCAGGCCAGCGAGCAGCGCGTCGTCGAGCAGCCCCTCGCGCACGGCGCCGGTGTCGCATGCATCGAGCACGTGCAGCGCATCGAGCGCGAGCGCGACGGCGTCGTCGGGCGGCAGCTGGAGCGTGCGGGCCAGCGCAGGCGCCAGGTCGCGCAGCGTGCCGACCAGCGGCGCGAACATCGCCAGCGGCCCCTCGCCGCGCACGTGCTGGCCGGCGAGCCCGTGGGCCTCGACCCAGGCGATCGCGAGCTTGCCGAGCACGTCGGGGAGCGGCCAGCTGCGCGCGCGATCGCCGCGCCGCAGGATCGCCGCCGCCGCCTCGTTGTGGACATCGAGCCCGATGCCCAGCGCGGCCCAGGCGGCGCGGTGCGATGCGCTCGGGCTCTTGGCGATGTCGAGGTGAAAGATCGCCGCGCGCAGCGCTGGCCCGAGCCCGCGCTCGAGCACGCGGCCGGCCGTCTTCGCGAGCGCATCGAACGCGGCCGCCGATAACCCGCGGTCCTGAAACCGCTGTCGGTCCGCGGTCTCGAGCCCGATCAGCTTGCGGCCGAGCAGCCGGGTCGCGATGTGATCGAGCAGCGGCAGCTCGGAGCCCGGATCGTGCTCGACCTGGGTCGGCATGCGCGCCGCGAGCGCCGAGACGTCGGGGAAGGCCGCCGCCACGCAGGCCGCCGCGGCGCCGCCCTCGCGCAGGCTCTCGAGCATCGCGGTCGCAAAGCCGGCGTCGGCGAGCATCACCGCGGTGAGCGCCGAGGGCGAGAGCCAGGTCGCGAGCGTCGCCGGGCCGACCCGGGCGACCAGCTGACGCCACGCGCCGAGGTCTTCCACGCTCGCCGCCGATAGCCGCCGGAGCAGCTCGTCGGCGGGCCCATCCTTGGCTCGGTCTGCTCCTCGCTCTGGCGGCCGGTCTGGTGCCCTCACCGCGCGATGGTAGCCGAAGTCGCGCCGTCGCTCGGCTCAGCCGAAGAATCGCGGGTAGCGGCAGACCGTCGCGAAGCCCATGCGCTCGAGGATCGGCGCCGAGGTCGCCTCGCGCGCGTGCGAGGTCGCCAGCTCGAGGTCCCGCGCCCGGGCGTGCGCGAGCCGCCCCGCGACGAGCGCGCGATAGAGCCCGCGCCCGCGGTGCGGCGGCAGCACCACGCCGCCGATCAGGTACGCCGAGCGCGGGAACGCGACATAGCTCGCCGTCGCCACCGGCTCGCCGCGATGGCGGGCGAGGAACATGTGCTGGCGGCAGCCCGGCGCCTCGAAGATCCGGACGCCCAGATCGAGCGTCTGCGCGGGGTCCATCTCCCAGCCACGCGCCATCACGTCGCACATCGTGGCGAGCGTGCTCGCATCGACCTCGATGACCTCGATCGCTGGATCGCTCGCGAGATCGCCCGCCGCGGAGGCCGTCGAGCGCGCCATCCCGCGACCCCAGCTCGGGGTGAGGCCGCGCCGCTCGAGCCGCTCGCCGAGGTCGGCCGGCGCGCTGCCGGGCCCGACGCTCCATCGGAACTTGAGGCCGAGGGCGCGGTACTCGGCGATCGCGGCATCGATGACCGCATCGGCGTCGCGCTCGTCGAGCGCCGAGAACAGCACCTCGTTGAGCGCGCCGGTGGTGACCGACGGTGTGATGATCTGCATCCAGCCCGGGCGCTCGATCACGCGCAGATCGCCCAGCAGCGGAAACGAACGCCGCGGCGTGACCATGACCTCGTCGAAGATCTCCTGCTCGCTCAGCGGCGCCACGCGAGCAAGCTACCATTCGCGCCGGCGCGCGTTAGCCGATGCGGATGATGTTGATCACCGACGACAGCATGCTCATCGGGTCGATGCCGCCGCCGCCGCCGCCGGGCGACGGTGTGCCCGAGCCCATCTGCGTGGGCGCGGATGCGGTGGGCGCGGTGCCTCCGGGTGCTGGCGCGGGGGTTGTCGGGGCAGCGATCTGGGGCTGCGCCGGCGCCGCCTGCGGGGCCGAACCGTTGCCCTTGAAGGCGTTCACCAGGCCAGTGACCCCGGACAGGATGCCGGGTAGGGCGGCGAGGAAGGCGAAACCACCGGTGACGGTGGTGAGTTCTTGCGGATCGATGGGCTCCATGTCCTGCGACCAGAGCAGCCGCCGTGCCACCTGCAACCCCGCGGCACCGTGTGCGAGCTCAGCGCGCGCGTGTCACTCGCGGACGACAAAACTCGTCCTCGAGGATGCAGTGCGCCGAGATCACTCGCTGCAGGCGCTGCGGCGCGCGGGCAGGCGCTTGCCCGGGTTGAGTAGCCCCGAGGGATCCCACATCTGCTTCCACCGCCGCTGCCACTCGATGACCTGCTCGCTCTGCTCCATCGCGATGTAGTCGCGCTTGGTCAGCCCCACGCCGTGCTCGCCCGAGAGCGTGCCGCCGAGCTCGACGGTGTGCGCGAACAGCTGCTTGGCCGCCGACCACATGCGCGCGCGCACGGCCGGGTCGGCCGGGTCGTCATTGGACAGCATGTTCACGTGGAGGTTGCCGTCGCCGGCGTGGCCGAACACCGCCGACGCGATCCCGGTCTCGGCCGACACGCGGTCGACCCGGCCGAGCATCTCGACGATGCGGCCGCGCGGCACGCACACGTCCTCGTTGAGCTTGATGCGGTACGACGCCTTGAGCGCGGGCGAGATCAGCCGGCGCGCTTCCCACACCGAGCGGCGCTCCGCGGGCTCGGTCGCGGCGAGGACATCGAGCGCGCCCAGGTCGTCGCAGCGCACGCCGATCTTCTCCATCATCATGCCCATCGCCTCGGGCTCGCCGTCGACCTCGAGCAGGACGATCGCCCCCGCACCGTCGGGGAACCGATAGCGGCTCTTGGGCCGGATGACATCGATCGACGAGCGGTCGGCGAGCTCGAGCACGCGCGGCCGCAGGCCATCGCGGAGCAGGGCCGAGATCGCCGCGCCCGCCGCGGCGACGCTCGAGAACACGCCGAGGATCGTCGCGGCCGCCATCGGCAGCGGCAGGAGCTTGACCGTCAGCTCGGTGATCACGCCGAACGTGCCCTCGGTGCCGACGAAGCCGGCGACCAGGTCGTAGCCGGTCACGCCTTTCGCGGTCCGCCGGCCGCAGCGCAGGATCTCGCCACCCATCAATGCGACCTGCAGCCCGAGGATGTACTCGCGGGTGACGCCGTACTTGAAGGCGCGCGGGCCGCCTGCGTTGGTCGACGCGTTGCCGCCGATCGAGCAGAACTCGAGCGACGCCGGGTCGGGCGCGTAGAACAGATGCTGGGCCTCGACCGCCTCCTGTAGCTTGCCGGTGACCACCCCGGGCTCGACGACGGCGACCAGATCGGCCGGATCGATCTCCTTGATGCGCGTCATGCGCTCGGTCGAGAGCACGACGCCGCCCTGCACCGGCAGCGCGCCGCCGCACATGCCGCTGCCCGCGCCGCGCGGCGTGACCGGAACCTTGCGCTCGAGGCAGATCCGCAGCACCGCGGCGGCCTGCTCGGTCGACTCCACGAGCACGGCGCACTCCGGCGGATAGAACTCCGGTAGCGGGCTCTCGTCTCGGCCGTAGTCGTCGAGTCGCTCGTGGCCGGGTCCGATGACCGCGCCGGCACCGAGCTCGCGCTCGAGGACGCTGGCGATATCGCTCACACGCTGAACGAAGACCCGCAGCCGCAGGTCGTCTTCACATTGGGGTTATTGAACTTGAAGCCTGCCCCCTGCAGGCCCTCGACGTAGTCGATCTCGGTGCCGACCAGGTACATCAGGCTCATCTCGTCGACGACGACCTTGACCCCCCCGATCTCGAGCGAGCGGTCGACTTCGGTGCCCTCGTCGAAGTAGAGGTCGTACGAGAAGCCGGCGCAGCCGCCGCCGACGACGCGGAGCCGGAGGGCGAGGTCGCCCTCGATCCCTTCCTCCACGCGGATTTGATTGACCTTTGCGGCGGCGATGGGCGTGATGAACAC
>DATIPJ010001062.1:0-4189 GCA_035472155.1 Kofleriaceae bacterium | reverse complement strand
TTGAGTGCGACCTCGCTGGAGCTCAGCGAGATATCCGCCGGGTTCGGGGTCGGCTGAACGCGCCAGCACGATCACGGCGAGACCGACGACCCACTCCGAGCACGTCATGGCGAGAACGCTAGCGCACGGCGGATCGCGCGCTCAAGTGCGCGGCGCGATCGTCCGTTTCTATCGGGGCGCGGGCTCGAGCGAACCGCATGCGCGGCCGTTTCTATCGGTCACGATTTCTATTTGAAGACGACGCGGAACGAGAGCGCAAAGCAGGCCGCGGACTGCACGCCCGACGGGTTGACGTACGGCGTGTAGCGCCAGCCCCGTAGACCCTGCTGTAGATCGCTGGCGATCTCCGCCGGGGCCTTGATGACCTTCACCGAGGACACGGCTCCTTGCTCGTCGATGCATAGCTTGACGACGACATCGGCGAACTCGGCCGAGAGCCCCTTGACCTTGATCGAGGGGACGGCGCCCGCCACCCGCGATACGGCCGACGCGGACACCACCGGCGGTGCCACCTGGATCGCTGGCGACGGCGCAGCGACGGGCTTCGCGACTACGCGCGCGGGCTCTGCCGGCGGAGGCTCGGTCGCGCGTGCGACCGCGGGTGTCGGGGCTGGCGGAGCGGGCGCCGGCGCGGGGATCGGCGGCGGAGATGCAGGCTCGGCAGTGGCGCCGGAGGTCGGCTCGGCGTCATGCGCCGCAACGCGCGTGCGCGCAGAGCCTCGCTTCTTTCGGTCGGTGCGGTCGCCACGATCGGCTTGATCTGCTGCTGCTGACGCGGGGGGCGAGCTCGCATGAGGCGCTGAGCTCACTGCCGCGACGGTCGGATGCGCGGCCGCTGGCGACTCAGATGGCGAGGCGGAGGACGGCGACGATGCGAGCGGCGACGATGCGAGCGGCGGCGCCGCCGGCGGCGATGCAGGCGTGGGCGACGCGGGCGCTGGCGACGCGGGCGCCGGCGACGCGGGCGTTGGCGACGCGGGCGTTGGCGACGCGGGCGCTGGCGGCGCGGGCGCGGGCGGTGGCGAGTCCTGGCCGCGATCTCCGGCGACGGCGACGGCCACCGAGGTGCTCGGGCCGGGGGTGTCGTCGTTGCGGCCGCGCAAGACGACGAAGAGCATCGCGACCACGGCGATCGCGCCCGCGGCGATGCCTGCGAACAGGGCTGTGCGTCGCGGCTGGACGACGCCCGTGCGCGGAACGCCCGTCGGTAAGGACACCGACGAGGCGGCGCCGCCGAGGGTGGTTTCGACCACCGGAGCGAGGCTGGCGGCGGAGAAGCGGGTCGGGGGCTGGGTCTGCATCACGCCCGCGACGCTGACGGTGGCCAAATGGTCGATGGCGCGCACCAGGTCTGCGGCGTTCTTCGGGCGCGCCGCCGGGTCCTTCTGCAGCAGCCAGAGGACGAGGTCGTCGACGTCGGCCGGGAGCTCTGCGCGATGGCTGCGCAGCGGCTGCGGCGCGAAGTACAGATGCCGGGCGATGAGATCGCCAGCGCCGTCGGAGACGAACGGCGGCTGGCCGCACATCATCTGGTAAGCGACGCAGCCGAGGGCGTAGAGATCGGCGCGGTGGTCGACCGAACCGGCGCCGCGGCACTGCTCCGGGGCCATGTACGTCGGCGTGCCCATGACCATGCCGGTCCGGGTCTGGCTGACCTCGCCGGAGATCGGGGCGAGCTTTGCGATGCCGAAGTCGAGGAGCTTGACGCGCTCACCGGTGGGTAGCTCGGTGTCGGGCACGAGGAAGATGTTGTCGGGCTTGAGGTCGCGATGGACGATGTTCTGCTCGTGCGCCGCCTGCAGCGCACGGGCGATCGCGCGGATGATGGTCATGGTCGGCGCAACCTCGAAGCGGCCGCGGCGGATCCGCGCGCCGAGGCTCTCGCCCTCGAGGTACTCCATGACGATGTAGGCGCAGCCGTCGTCGAGGCGGCCGAAGTCGAAGACCTCGACGATGCCCGGGTTGCGGACTGCGGTCGCGGCGCGCGCCTCGTTGAAGAACCGCGTGACCATGTCCTGGTTCGACGACAACGACGAATGCAGGACCTTGATCGCGAACGGCCGGCCGAGCGTGGCGTGGCGTGCCAGATACACGACACCCATCCCACCTTCCCCGATCTTCGACACGACGTTGTAATTTCCCAGGCTTCGGCCCAACATCGGGATCCTCCGGGACCGCGCGTAAGCGCTCTAAACCATAACATGTCGGTCGCCTGGACGAGAGCCGTTCGCGATGGCGCCTGCGTCCGCGACGAGAGTTGCATCACGCGCGCATTGAAGCCGAAACACGTGCCGGCGGTGCAGCGGGCGCGCCGGCGAGCGCGACGGCCGCGACGTCTCGCGCCGGATGTGTGTGGGCCCTGAACAGTACAGTGCAGTGAACGGCGCCTAGTAAAGGTCACGTCGTCGACCCAGAGCTCCCAGGCGGCCGTCGGGCCGGTCGACGGAATATTGATGTCGCAGCGGATCACGGTGATGGCGCTGCGCGGGAACGCATCGCCGAGCGGGCTCGGGTTGCCGAAGCCGGCCTGGGTCAGGCCCGTGAACGGGACCTGGTATTTCGTCCACGTGGTACTCGGCGTGAGCTGCATGCCGGGGTGGTCGTAGCAGGAGGTTGGTTTCGTGGTGTCGAGCGAGCACATGCCGCCGACCGGATCGGTGAAGAGATTGCCGACGCGAAAGCGCGCGCCGGTCGGCGCCGTGTTGATGATCGCGTAGAACTGGACGCCGGTGAACGCGCTGGCGTCGACGGTGCCGACCATGCCGATGCCCGGGTTGTTCATCGGTGCCCAGAGCTGGGCATACGAGAACGTGGCACCGCTGTTCATCTGGCCGATAACACTTGGTCATTGCACTGCCGGGCAAACGATCGGCATGTTGCCGGGATGACGGACCTCGATCGGCGCCACTTCGTGGTCGGCTCAGCCGGTGCTGTGCTGGCCGGCGCAGCGGTCGGATGCAAGCGGTCCACGCCCGACGGTGAGCCGGGGACGAAGCCGCCGGTGCGCGGGCCGGCGAACCCCGCGCTGGTCCGGGTGGCGAGCGTGCCGACTGCCGTCGAGGGCAATGTCCTGCCGGTGCTGATCCGCGCGTTCGAGGCGCAGACGGCCTATCGCGTGGAGCTCACGACGAGCGTCGCGCTGTACGACGCCGCGCGCGCTGGCAAGGTCGACCTGGCGATCTCGCACTACGGGCACCGGCACGCCGAGGACTTCGTCGTCGATGGGCTGGGCGAGTGGCCGCGGACGATCTGCTCGAACCAGCTGGCGCTCGTCGGGCCCCGGGCGGATCCGGCGGGCGTGCGCGGGCTCGACGACGCGGGCGAGGCGTTCCGGCGGATCGCCGCGGGCAAGCATCCGTATCTGGTCAACGAGCTCGACGGTACGCGGTACGTGACCGAGATCCTGTGGCACCTCGCCGGGCGCCCGGACCGCAGCGGGTGGATGCGCGACCACGAGCGCGACGACGCGCTGATCGTCGCGGCCAAGGCGGGCGCGTATCTGTTGTGGGGACTGACGCCGTTCCTTCGAACGCGCAAGCGCGAGGGGCTGGCGCTCGACTCGTTCGCGCTGGGCGATCCGCTGTTCCAGCGGCTGATGGTCGCGATCGTCGTGCGGCCGCTGGTCGACGGGATCAACGTCGAGGGGGCGCGCGCGTTCCAGCAGTTCTTGCTCGAGCCGGCGACGCAGGCGCGGATGCGCACGATCGAGTACTCCGACGACGAGAAGATCGCCGTGTGGGTGCCGGCCGGGCGCCACAACCGCACGGCGGTGTTGCCCGGCACGAAGGGCTGAGCGAACGGCGAGCGAGGTGTTGCGGCGAACATGCCTGCGCTGCACGACGCGATGACCGGGCAAGGCGCGAGGCTCACGATGGCTGACCGCGTCGAAAGGCCGGGGCGCACCTGCGACGCCCCGTAAATATGACGGAGCGCCCGCGCATTGGTGTAGCGTGAAGGCATGGCGCAGTCAGGCGTCGCGGGATCGGGACCTCGCCGGTCGATGCTGGTCGGATCGACATCGTTCGCGCTGCACGGGGCGGCAGTGGGAGTGGTGGTCGCGTTCGTCGGAAAGCACATCGATGCGCCCGCGCGCGAGCATGGGCCGACGCCGATCGAGGTGGTGAGCGCCGCGCCCGCCCCGCCGCCGGAGGTCGCGCGGCGGGCGCAGCCGGTGCCGCCGGTGGCGACG
>DATIPJ010001061.1:0-14683 GCA_035472155.1 Kofleriaceae bacterium | reverse complement strand
CGACCGGCGACGTGCAGGCAGCGAACGCCGCGGCGTCGAGCGCGCACTCGAAGGTGACCGGGCTGTCGGGCGAGCCGAACGCGAAGGTCACCGCGTCGCCGGTGAACGAGCCGGCCGCCGGCCCGGCGCTGATCAGCGTCTCCGGCGCGCTCGAGTCGACGGTCCAGCTCGCGGTCGCCGGCGAGGGGTCGCGGTTGCCTGCGGCATCGACGGCGCGCACGCGAACCGTGTGGTTGCCGTCGGTGACCGGCACCGTGGCCGGCGAGGTGCATGCGGCGAATGCGCCGTCGTCGAGCGCGCACTCGAAGGTGACCGCGCCGCGGTTGTCGGAGCCAGAGAACGTCACCTCGGGCATGAGCGCGTTGTCGAGCGGCGGCGGCGCCGCGACGATCGCGGTGTCGGGCGCGACCGTGTCGACCGTCCAGGTCGTGGTCGCCGGCGTGTCATCGACCACGGCGTTGAGCGCCGCGGCGACCGCGAACGTATGGTCCCCGTCGGCGATGTCGGCCTCGAACGGCGAGAGGCACGTCGTCGGGTCGCCGCCGTCGAGCTGGCAGATGAACCGGTTCGCGATGCCGCCCGGGTGAAATGTGATCCGGACGTGCGCCAGGTTGGTCAGCGCGGCCGGCGTGTCGTCGATGAACGTCTCGGGCGGCTCGCGGTGCGAGGCACCGTCGCTGCAGCCCAGGAGGGTCGACGCCGCGGCGCCGAGGACAAAACTACGCATCCCGCTGGTAGATGCTCGACCCGGTCCCGTGTGACAGCAAAACCGCGACCCGGACAGTACAGCCACCATGGTCGCCCGCTATATCGCGCTCAGCGAGCCTCCGTCACCTGTCAGGATCGTCAGCTGTCGCAGGGATTATTCCCAGGCGATCTGCATCGAGTCATCGTCACCGATCCCCTTCTCGAGGAGGGCCAGGAGCTCGGGATCCGCGCCATTGTCCGAGAGCAGCTCGAGATCGTTGCGATCGATGTAATAGTCTTGATCCTCGTCGTGTTCCTCTTCGAGCTGCTCGACGAGGAACGCGAGCTGCTTGTCGGAGATCTCTCCGATGGCATCGCCGGTGTCGATCCGGATCAAGCGAGGCATGCCCTGAGTCTGCCCAGCTGGCGCGCTCGTGGTCAACGGACGCGTGCTACAAGCCACCGGTGTCCGAGCTACCCACGACCACCGACGTCGCGATCGTCGGCGCCGGCTTTGCGGGGCGTCGCCACCGCCTGGGCGCTCGCGCGGCGCGGCGTGGACGTGGTCGTGGTCGAGCGCGAGGACGCGCCGGGGCGGTTCGCCAGCGGCCGCAGCGCCGGGCTCGGGCGTCAGCTGGCCGAAGATGATGCGACCAGTCGGTTGACGATCCGCGGCGCCGAGGTCCTGCGCGGCGAGCTCGCCGCGGTGTGGCAGCCGTGCGGGGGGATCCTCAGCTTCGATGATCGCGCGGCGGCGGATGACTACGAGGCGCGGGCCGCGCGACTCGGGGTCACCGTGGAACGAATGGATCGCGCGGCGGTGACAGCGCGGTGGCCGGGGGTCGGGGCGCTGCCGATCGCCGCGGCGCTCCACGTGCCGAGCGACGGCGTGATCGATGTAGGCGCGCTGCTGGCGACATTCGCCGGTGATCTCGCCATCGTGTGCGGGGTGCGGGTGGCGCTCGTCGAGCCGAGCGCGCGCGGGGCGCGGCTGGTGACGGCGCGCGGCGCGCTCGAGGCGCGGCTCGTGGTCGACGCGGCGGGCGCGTGGGCCGGCGAGCTGACGGGCGAGCCACCTCTCGCGTCGTTCAAGCGGCACGTCTACGTGCTCGAGGCCGCGGGGGCCGGTGCGCCGTTCCTGTGGCACATTGGCGCCGACGAGGTCTACGTCCGCGCCGACGGGACCGGCATCCTGGTGTCGCCGTGCGATGCGGCCGCCACCGCGGCGGCCGATCAGCAGCCCGACGCGGTCGGCGAGGCGGCGCTGCAGACGCGGCTGGCCGGCACGTCGTGGAGCGACGCGCCGATCGCGCGCCGATGGGCGTGCCAGCGCGCGTTCACGCCGGACCGGACGATGCGGCTCGGGCGCGACCCGGTGCGGCCGTGGCTGGTGTGGGCGGCCGGCCTTGGCGGCCATGGCGCGACGGCATCGGCGGCGGTCGGCGAGGTGGTCGCCGATGCATGCCTCGCCGGGTTGCGGTAACAGGGCGGGGGTCAGCGGTCCTCGAGCGCGCGGCGCATGCGCCGGATCGCGTCGCCGAGCTCGGCCTCGTCGTGGCGCGCGAACGCCAGGCGGACGAAGGGCCGCGCGCGGCCATCGAGCGCGAACTCGCGGGCGGTCGCGAATGCCACGCCGCGGGCCCGCGCGCGCGTGTGCCACGCCTCGAGGGCGATGCCGTCCTCGACACGGGCCCACACGGTGAGGCCGCCCGGCGGCAGGGAGAAGCTCAGCGCGTTGGGCAGCTCGCGGCGCAGCGCGGAGGCGAGCGCATCGCGCCGCGACTCGTAGATCCGGCACATCTTGCGGGCGTGGCGTTGCAGCTCGCCGTCCTCGATCAGCTCGGCGACCGCCGCCTCGAGGATCTGGTCACCCTGGCGGTCGACGGCGGTGCGCAGGCGCGCGAGTTGCTCGACCGCGCGCTCGGGGCCGGCGACGAAGCCGAGCCGCAGCCCGGGCGCGAGGATCTTCGACAGCGTGCCCAGGTAGAGCACGTTGCCGCCGCGATCGGTGGCGGCGAGCGGCGCGACCGGGCGGCCCTCGAAGTGGAACTCGTGGTCGTAATCGTCCTCGAGGATCGCGATGCGGCCCCGCCGCGCGCGCTCGAGCAGCGCCATCCGGCGCGCCGGCGATAGCAGCGCCATCGTCGGATACTGGTGGTGCGGCGTGACGTAGAGCAGGCGCGGTGCGGGATCGGGCAGCGCGTCGACGATCAAGCCGCTGCCGTCGACCGGGACGCCATGAAGGGCCGCACCCGCCTCTTCGAATGCGCGCCACGCCGGGCGATAGCCGAGCTGCTCGACGGCGACGGTGTCACCCGGCCGCACGAGCCAGCGCGCCACCAGATCGAGCCCCATCTGGCTGCCGCGGGTGACCAGGATGTTGTCGGCGACGGCGGGGATGCCGCGGCGGATGCGCAGCATCGCAGCCAGCGCGGTGCGCAGGCGAAGCTGGCCGCGCGGGTCGCCGTAATCGAGGCCGGTGCGCCCCGCTCGCGAGCGCAGCGCACGGCGCAATGCGCGCGACAGCAGTGCGGTCGGCAGGAGCCGCGTGTCGGGCACGCCGAGGGAGAGCTGATAGCGCACGCCGCCGGTCTCATGCGCCAGCGGGTAGCCGGGCACGGCGCGGATCTCGAAGCCGGGCCGCGCCGGGATGCCGCGGGGGCCGGCGGGCAGCGCGCGGCGCACGGCGCGCTCGGGCAGCGTGTCGGACACGAACGTGCCGCCGGCTCCGCGGGGGATCGCCCAGCCCTGGGCGACCAGCTCGTCGTACGCGGCGACGATCGTGTTGCGGTTGACAGCGAGCTGCGCCGCGAGCGCGCGCGTGCTCGGAAGGCGATCGCCGCCGCGCAGGGCACCGCGCCGGATGTCGTCGGAGATCGCGGCGGCGACCCGCACGAACACCGCGGACGCGCCCGCCCCGCGCCGCCCCGGCATCTTGGCCATGGACCACATGATTTTCGAATCATGGACCTTTTTCCTGGCCCATGCGAGTGCTCCCATGCTGGCATGGCAACCGATCTCCCCATCACCGATCGCACCAAGCTGCGCCGCAAGCCGACGCGCGGCTCGCACGAGCGCGCCGCGATCGACGCGATTCTCGACGAGGCGCTGATCTGTCACGTCGGCTTCGTCGGCAAGCACGGCCCGGTCGTGATCCCGATGGCCCACGTCCGGGTCGACGACCAGCTCTACATCCATGGCTCCGCGGTCAACTACATGCTGCGCACGCTGACCGGCGGCATCGACGCCTGCGTCACCGTGACCTTGCTCGACGGGCTGGTCCTCGCACGCACGGCGTTTCACCACTCGGTCAACTACCGCTCGGTCGTGCTGTTCGGCCGCGCGGTCGAGATCACCGAAACCGAGGCCAAGCTCGCCGCGCTCGCCGCGCTGGTCGATCACATCGAGCCGGGGCGCTCGTTGGCTTCGCGGCCGCCCAACGCCAAGGAGCTGACCGCCACCACGCTGCTCGGGCTGCCGATCACGGAGGCCTCGGCCAAGGTGCGCAGCGGCCCGCCGTTGCCCGACGACGGCGAGGACCTCCTGCTGCCCTACTGGTCGGGCGTGGTCCCGCTGGTCACCGAGCGCGGCGCGCCGATCAACGCGCCCGACTGCGCGCTGCCGTTTCCCGAGCCCTAGCGACGCGCGCGCTCAGCCGCGGATCGCCGCCATGATCGACCGCGGTGTGATCCGCTGCCAGATGGCGAGCAGGGCGATCGTGACCGCGAGCGCGGCGCCGCCGACCGCCGTCAGCCGCGCGCCGTCCGACGCGTGCGGCATCGCAAGCGAGACCCCGAGCCCGACGACGAGCCCCGCGAGGCAGCAGCCGACGATGCCCCAGGCGCCGACGAGGTACGGGCGCAGCGGCAGGTGGATCGTGCGGGCGACCAGGTACGACAGCGCGGCGAACGCCACCGGATAGCCCACCGCCCACGCGATCGCGACCGACAGGAGGCCGAGCCGGTCGCCGAGCACGTGCGCGAACAGGAGGAACGACCCGGGCACCGCGAGCGCGGCGATCGCCATGTAGCGCAGCGTGAGCTCGGGCCGGCCGATGCCGTCGAGCAGCGGCGGCCCGACGAAGCCGAGGGCGCGCAGGGCGCCCACCAGGCACAGGATGCGCGCCGCCTCGCCGCACACGTCGAGCTCCGACGGCCCCCACTTGTAGCTGTACAGAAGACGCAGGAACTCGGGGATCACGAGCAGGATCAGCACGACCACGGGCAGCACGGCGATCAGGTTCAGTCGCGTGAGCTTGATGAACTCGTCGATCAGGCCGCGGGCGTTGTCGCGCAGCCGCGCGAACGTCGGGAACGCGACGTCGATGACGACGTTGGAGATCGTCTTCACCGGCTCGAGCACGATGAACAGCGCCGCCGAGTAGATGCCGGCCGCCTGCTTGCCGAACATGTAGTACACGATCGGCGCGTCGACGCTGGTGTACAGCCGGAACAGGATCTGGCTCGCCGCCGTGCGCAGCCCGAACCGCACGTAGTCGAAGACCTCGCGCGGCTGGAAGATCAGCTTGGGCACGAACGGATGGCGGATCTGCATGATCACGCCGAACACGAACGCCCGGGTCAGCGCCGCGAGCGTCCAGCACCACACCGTCGCGCCGAGTGCGGCAAACACGATGCGACCCACGCTCTCGGCGAGGTGGGCGACGATCCGCGCCTTGGCGATGTCGGCGAACCGCATCTCCTTGCGGAGCAGCGCGAACGGGATCGCGTAGACGTTCTGGAACACCAGCTTGCCGCCGTAGGCGACGAGCAGCCAGCCGAGCACGGCCGCGCCCTGCAGATAGCCATACAGGGGCCCGAGCACGAGCAAGAGCACGAACAGCCCGCTCGAGACCAGCAGGTTGAACCAGAACACCGTCGAGACCCGGGCCGGCGTGTGGTCGTCGCGCTGGATGAGCGCCGACGTCACGCCGAAATCGGCCGCGGTGTCGAGCAGCGCGTAGAACGCGATCGCGGCGTTGGCGGTGCCGTAGTCCTCGGAGCCGACCCAGAACGCCAGCACGATGAGCTGCGAGATCAGGTCGGTGATCGCGATGACCGCCTGCGCCCCGGCCGCCCATGCGACGCCGCGGTTGACCTGGACGCTGAGGGCAGGGCCGTCGGCCACGCAGCTCGCTGATACCACGAGTCGTGCTAGCGTGCCGCGATGACCGCGCGGGTCGACGAGGAGCGCACCGTCCAGGTCGCGCCGTCGCACTACGACTTCGAGCGCTACGACGACGCCGAGCGCTGGATGTCGTACTGGCACCAGCTGCGCGCCGTCCTCGCGGTGCGGCCGCGCACCGTGCTCGAGATCGGCCCGGGCTCGGGCGTGTTCCGCCGGTATCTGGAGCACGCGGGCGTCACGGTCAAGACGCTCGATATCGATGCCTCGCGCGGCGTCGACTACGTCGCCGACCTCACCCAGCTCGACCGCGCGCTGCCCGCCGGCGTCACGTTCGACGCGGTGTGCGCGTTCCAGGTCCTCGAGCACCTGCCGTTCGCCGAGCTACCGCGATGCCTCGGCAACCTCGCGCGCCGCGCGAGCCCCCACGTGTTCGTCTCGCTGCCCTATCGCGGGCTGCGCGTGCGGCTCTCGCTGTGGTGGGGCGACCACCACCTGACGCTCGGCCACAAGTTCATGCTGCCGTGGCGCCACAGGCCGATCCCCGAGCACCACTGGGAGCTCGGTTATCCGATCACCGCGCGCAAGGTCACCCGGATCATCTCCGAGCAGCTCGACGTGGTGTCCCGCGGGTTCATTCGCGAGAATCCGTATCACTATATGTGGCAGCTCCGCCGGCGAGATTTACTCGTCGCGCCGGCGGGCTCCTGATCAACTCTTCGCTACTGTGTCTGCGAATCCGAGGTGGAACGCCAGCTCGGGGGCGCGGCGGCGGGTGACCTCGGCGGCGACCTCTTCACGCAAGTCGGCGGCGATCGAGGCGAGCCGCGCGAGCGCAGCCTCTCGATCGACACCGGCGTGGGCCGGGACGAAGTTCACCTGCACGCGCGCCGCGTTCGGCGCGGGGACCACCGACACCAGCACCAGCTCGTCGATCACCGGATCATCGAGCTCGGCCAGCGCGTAGCTCAGCGCGTCGAACACCTGACGGCACACCTGCAGATCCTTATGGCCGCGTGGGCCATGTTCGTGTCTCATATTGCTCCGAGGCGCAGCGGGGCTGCGCCGCAATGGTTCATTCAGCGACGAGGAAGGACGCGCGGGGGCGAGGCTGAATGGGCAACATGGGAAGCTCCGGCAAGGGTCCGGACGCGCACTGTACGGAAGGTTCGCGCGGCGTCAAATGCAAACGTGCAAGTAAGCGCCGCGGCGCACTTATCGGACGAGCACGACCACGTCGGGAAGGCCGTCCTCGATGCAGTGCGAGACCTTGGCGGCGATCGACGGCGGCCACGGCGGCGCGCTGAGCGCGAAGCCGCATGATTGATAGAACGCCGACAGGTGCGCGAACGGGATGCACCACAGGCGCTCGGGGTGCGGCATCTGTGCGCGCCGCGCGAGCAGCGCCTCGACCATCGCGCGGGCGATCCCGCGGCCGCGCACGGCCTCGTCGATCCAGATGCCGCCGAGCTCGAGGACCTCGGGCGCATGCGCGACCAGGCGCCCGAGCCCGATCCGCTCACCGTGGAGCTCGGCGACCAGCGCGACCGCCCCGGGCGGCGTGGTCTCGAACCGGATCGCGCGATAGAGATCGTTCGCCCACGCGCGCTCGCCGTCCTGGAGTTCGCGAATGGTGACCACCGCGCGCATGGCGATCATGTAACCAGATGCTCGCCGCACCGCGCGGCACAGTTGGCCGCGGCCGGCGCCGATCACGTTTCGCCGATCAGCTCGCAGGCGTGAGCTGCGTGCGCACCGCCTCGACGCGCTGCTTCACGGCATCGAGATCGTGGGCCGCCCCGATCTCCCAGCCCTCGCGCGAGTAGTACTTCTTCACGCCGCGGCTCGCGCCGTCGATCTCGAGGCAGAAGTCCATCTGGCCCTCGTTGCAGCGCCGCGCCTTGACCCGCGCCTTGTCGCGGTCCCCCGTCTGCGGGTAGACGATGCGCAGATCGCCGGCGCTGGCCTCGTAGCGGAAGGCCTCGAAGCCGCCGCGCCACTGCGAGGTGGCCTGGAACACGCCGATGGACTGATCGCTGATCGCGGCGAAGACATTGATCGTGTCGCGATCGTTGCGCGGGATGTGATCGATCCAGATCCGGTCGGCGAACAGCCGATTGTCGGTCGCGACCGGCTCGCTGGTTCGCTTCCAGCTCCAGACCGACGCAGTGGCCACCGTACCCAGGATCGCGAGCAAGACGAGCTTCTTCATGGCGCCTCCGCCCTGAGGATGGTCCGAAGCCGGCGCGCCGGCAACGGTCAGCGAGCGTCTTCGCGCCGCGCCTCGGCGATCAGCGCGAGCAGCGCGACCGCGAGCACGAACCGCGGGTCCACCGACGTCGGCTGCGTATCGACGGTGAACTCCTTGGTGAAGAACCGGAACAGCTGGCGGATGTACGCGACCTGCTGGCCGCCGACGAAGATGGCGTGCTTCGAGGTGAGGATCGGAAAGAACCGGCGCAGGATCGATGCGCCCTGCTCCTCGGCGTAGCCGATCTCGGTGCCCATCGGATCGAAGATGATGAACTTGTCGCGCACGATCGAGCGCAGGCCCTTCTTCTGCACCGAGCCCAGCACCTGGCCGGTCTGCGCGTCGGAGACCTCGTACGAGAAGTTGATCGCGATGATCTGCTGCGACTTCACCCGCAAGAGCGGCCGGGTCTTGGCCTCGTCCGCGTAGACCATGAACTCCTCGCGCAGCTTGAGCAGCGGATGCTGGATGTACATGATCAGCTGGCCATCGCCGGTGAACACGCGGAACACGCGCTCGAACACCGACCAGAACTTGCGCCGGATGATGTAGTGGCTCTGGGTCGCGAGCGTGACCCCGCCGACCTGTCGCGTGAGGGCAGTGGACATGGCGCGCCCAGCGTACACGGCGAGCGCGCCTCGCGAAACCGGTGAAACCGGCGCGCCCGGTCGTGCGTCTTCCATGCGGGATGCGAGGCGCCGTACGATGCAGCGCTCTTGCGCGCGCGGGTCGCGTACCTGGCGTCGGCCGCACCGGCCGGCATCGGCGCCAGGGCTCACGACTTGGGCGGCTCGTCCCAGTCGACGAAGCTCTCGCCCTTGATGCGCGACAGGATGTCGATCGCCGCCGCCGCCCCGTCGCCGGCGCTGATGATCGCCTGGCTGCGGCCCGGGCGCGCCGACCGACCGACGATGTACACGCCGTCGCGGCTCGACTTGGCGTTGCGATCGGTCGCGATGCCATTGTTCTCGTCGAACGCGAGGCCGAGCTGCTTGGCCAGCCGCGGACCCTTGCCCTCGGACAGCACCAGAAAACGCGCGTTGAGCTGCTCGCCGCCCTGGAGCGTCACCGCGAAGCCGTCGCCGGCCGCGGCCAGCTTCTCGACCGCATCGCCCCGCAGCTTGGCGCCGTGGCTCTCGACCTGTGCGCGCGAGATGCGCTGGAAGTCGGTGCCCATGATCTCGGGGATGCCGAGGTAGTTCTTGACCAGCGCGTAGTTCATCGCGGTCTTGTCCTGGCCGAAGACGACCACGTCGAGCTGGTTCTTGGCCAGGAACAGCGCCGCGCTGAGGCCGCCCGGTCCGTCGCCGATCACGATCACATCCGGCATAGCGTCTCCTTCGCCGCGCAGCATTGCACGTATGCTCGCAGGATGCAGTTCGCGTTCGGCGAGATCACGGTCGCTGGCACCCACGTCGACCGCGTGATGTTCCCCGCCGACGGCATCACCAAGGGCGAGCTGCTCACCTACTACCGCGACGTCGCCGATCTCATGGTTCCGGAGTTGCGCGGCCGGCCGGTCACCGTCGTCCGCTACACCAAGGACATCGATCAGGGCGGGTTCTTTCAGAAGCACTATCAGAAGCACTTCCCCGCGTGGCTCGACCGCGTGGCGGCGGGCTCCCGGACGCGCGTCGAATATCCGATCGTCGATGACGCCGCCGGCCTGGTCTACCTGGCCAACCAGGGCGCGATCGAGTTCCACGTGTGGACCAGCCGCAAGGACGCGCTCGACCGCCCCGACATGGTCGTGTTCGACCTCGACCCACCGGAGGGCCGGTTCGACCTGGTGCGGCAAGCCGCGCTGCTCCTGCGCGCGCTGTTCGAGCAGATCGGCCTGCCGCCGTTCGTCAAGACCACGGGATCCAAGGGGCTGCACGTGATCGCACCGCTCGACGATGCGGCGACATCCGACGAGGTCGCCGCGCTGACCACACGGATCGCGGCCCTGCTCTGCCGCCGCCACCCCGAGCTGCTGACGATGGAGTTCTACAAGAAGGACCGCAAGGGCCGCCTGTTCGTCGACGTGATGCGCAATGCGATCGGGGCCACGCTGGTCGCGCCGTACTCGCTGCGCGGCCGCCCGGGCGCGCCGCTCTCGGCGCCGATCGCGTGGGACGAGGTCCACGATCCGGCGCTGCGCGCCGACGGGATCCGGCTGCGCGACCTGCGCGAGAGGTTCGACCGCCGCGGCGACCCGTGGCGCGATCTGCGAGCGGCCCCGGGGTCGATCGCGGCCGCGCAGCGCGCGCTCGACGGGCTCACCGCCTGACACGCACGTGCGCGGGCCAACGACATCGACGCCGTGACCCGCGCCCGGTCGATCTGACACGATCGTGTTCGGGAGATGGCATGACAAGGTGCCAGGCTCGGTGTACCCACGACTTGAACGGAGTAGCTGTCACCGATGATGGATTCACCGACCCCGCCAAACCCAGCCATGGAGCTGCTCCCCGTCTCGGCGTACACGCACGCGGTGCGGCCGATGCTCCCAGCCACCGCCTTCGAGCCAGCGCGCTCGCGGGCGCTGTGGATCCCCGTGCACTACGCCATTATCGCAGCCGTTACCTGGGCGCTTGCGACGGGCCACGTGCCCTGGCCGCTGTGGCCGGTTGCGTCACTGGTGATCGGCTGCAGCATGGGCGGCGTCACCTTCGTCGGCCACGAGGCGCTGCACGGCGGCGTCGTTCGCGGCCGCATGCTCCTCCGGCTGGTCGGCTGGCTCGGCTTCCTGCCGTTCGTGGTGTCGCCGCAGCTGTGGATGGCATGGCACAACCGCGTTCACCACAACCACTGCGGTCAGCCCGCGCTCGACCCGGACATGTACCCGACGCTCGAGAAGTACCAGACCCAGCGCGCCGCCCGCATCACGGCCGACCACTTTGGCCTCGGCGGCGGGCGGCTCGGCGGCGTCCTGAGCCTGATGTTCGGGTTCACCGGCCAGAGCGGGCAGATCCTGATCAACGCCCGCAAGACCAAGATCCTGAGCCCCCACCTGCATCGCCGCGCGATCATCGAAACCCTGGCCGGCATCTCGGTGTGGACGGCGGTCGCCTTCCTCGTCGGACCGCTCGCGTTCGTGTTCGTCTACCTCCTGCCGCTGATCATCGCGAACATGATCGTGATGTCGTTCATCGTCACGAACCACAACCTGTCACCGCTGTCGCCGGTGAACGACCCGCTGTTCAACTCGCTCAGCGTGACCTTGCCGCGGTTCTTCGAGTGGCTGACGCTCGACTTCGGCTTCCACGTCGAGCACCACCTGTTCCCGACGATGAGCACCCGCCACGGCCGGGTCGTGCGCGAGGCGCTGCGCGAGCGCTTCGCGGACCGCTATCAGTCGCTGCCGCTCACCAAGGCGCTCTACTGCTTGCATACCACCGCGCGGGTCTACCTCGACGACACGACCCTGATCGAACCGAAGAGCGGACGGACCTGGCAGACCCTGCTGCCGCGCGGCGCTCAGCCGGCCACGCAGGCGGCGCCCGCCGTGCCGAGCTGATCCGCTAACGGACCGTCCACTCGGTCGGCGGCACGTAGAAGCGGTGCGGCCCGGCCTCGATCAACGAGGCGCCGCTGTGAAGCGTGCCGCCGAGCGTGGCGATCGCGCGATAGGTCAGCGCGAAGGTCTTGCCCGGAGGTAGCGCCGGCACGTAGAGGTCGAGCGCGCCGTCGGAGGCGACGAACCGCTCGATCGCGCCCGCGGCGACCTGGGCCTCTAGGCTCGGCCGGTCGACCTGCACGCCGGCCGGCAGCGCGTGCTGGATGTGGAGCGCGATCCCCGACGGGGCGACTGCCGTGACGGCGATCTCGACCGGCTTGCCCAAGGTGGTGGCCACGCGCGCGGGCAGCGCGAGCTCGACACCCTCGTCGGCGGGCGCCTTGCTCCACGGCAGCCAGCTGTCGAGCGCGAGCGAGTAGCCCAGGCCGGGCACCGGCGGCTCGGCGGTGAGCTTCCAGGTGTGCGCCGCCGCGAGCCCGGGGGCGGCGCCGTCGAGCGCGAGCACCTCGCGCAGCTTGGCGCCCTCGAGCGTGCCGCGTACGACCGGCGCGCCGTCCATCGTCAGCGTCACGGTCACCGTGCTGGGCAGCGGATCACGGAACAGCGCAAGCACCGCCTGCATCGCGACCAGGTTGACGCGGCCATCGCCCCAGCCGCTCGCGATCGTGTAGCTCCCGAGCAGCGTGGTGCCGAGGTCGGCGAGCGGCGCCTGCTTGTCGCCGTCGAGCGCGAGCACGGCGAGCGCGGTGGCCTCGACCCGGCCCGGCACGGTCCCATCGCCGCGCACCACGCCCTCGCCGACCTCGAGGTACGCCGCGCCGTCGTCGGCCGGCTTGATCGCCCCGCGCACCCGCTTGCGTAGCGTCTCGGCGAGCTCGCCGGTGACTGCGCCACTGGCCAGGATCGCCGCGGCGGTGAACCCATCGGTGACCTGGTCGACCGTGCGCGCGAACGCCGCGGCCGCGCGCGCCGCGACGTACATCGCGTGCTGGCGCTGGGCCGGCGTCGCCTTGGCCGCGGCGGCCGCCCGGGTCGCCTCGGCGGTCACGACGAGCAGGCGCTGCAGCGTCCAGCCGGTCGCGCCGGCGAACGTGCCGTCGGGGCGCTGGTGCTGCGCGAGGAAGGCCGCCGCGCGCTCGCCGAGCCGCGCGAGCACGGGATTGTTCGGGTGCGCGAGCGCGGGCTCGACGAGCAGCGCCGCACGGTCGACATCGAGCGTTCGGCCGGCGCGGATCGCGCGCTGCGCGGTCACGATCGCCAGGTCGCGCAGCACCGCCGGATCGGCCTTGTCGCCGAGCGCGGCGAGCAGCGCAGCCGCCTTGCCGGCGAGCAGGAGCGCGTACGCATCGTCGGCGACGCCGGTGCGCACGGTCGACACCGCGAGCTCCGACCGCAGGAGCGCGAGCGCGCCGGGGAACACCAGCAGGCGCACGCGATCGGTCGCCGCGTCCGCGCCGGGCGTGCCGGCGGTCGAGAAGCCGCGGGGCGCCGCGAGCGTCCCCGAGCGCAGCTCGGTCACCGGGCGGCCCGACGGGCGGACCTCGAAGCTCTTCTCGACGGCATCCGCGCCGGCGAGCGCGACCCGGAGCTTCACCGGGCCCGCGCGGTCCGCCACCAGGGTCGCGTGATCGAGCGCGCTGCCCTGGGCGGGGATGCGGCGCGCACCTCCCGCTCCGCCGCGCAGCGTCGCACCGGCGACCGAGACCTCGAGCGCGCTCGCGACGTCACCGGACGTCGTGTTGACGATCTGGATCGGCACGCGAACCTCGTCGCCCTGGACCAGGAACGGCGGCACGACCGGATCGACGTAGGTCGGCAGGGTGCCGAGGAAGCTCGTCACCGCGCCGCCCTGGGCGCCGCTGCGCGAATGCGCGAGCGCGAGGACGCGCCACGTGGTGAGTCGGTCGGGCACGCGCACCGGCACGACGGCGGCGCCGTGGTCGTCGGTGACCACCAGCGGCTCGAACAGGAAGGTCTCGGGGAACCAAGCGCGCGTCGGCCCCTCGGGCGCCTTGGCCTTGTCGGGCGCGGGCGCCGCCGCGGCGGGCGCCACGAGGGCGGCCTGCGCCTGCGCGACCTTGTTGCCGCCGCGCGCGGGCGCCTTCTCTTGCGCGATGTGGCGGGCAGGGGGCGAATCGGCGACCTTGGACTCCTCGTCCTTCGATGCGCCCGGGCCGCCGCCTTCGAGCGCGAACGCCTGATCCGCCCGGGGCTCGGCGCGCTTGGACTTGCAGGCCGCGAGCAGGCAGCCGGCCGCGAGCAGGGTGACGATCGTCGGGCGCATCACGGCCTCTCCTTCGCGACCCACGCGGGCCAGTTCTCGACGTCCTCGGGGAGCCGCGTCGCGACCACGACGACCTCGCGCGGGTCGGTCAGCGCCAGCAGGTCCGACGGCAAGCGCGACAGCCGCATCGTGCGGCCGTAGGCATCGTCGACGCGCTGGCCGCGCGCCGCACACGCCGCGAGCGCCGCGCGCCACAGCTTCGCCATCGTCTCGGGCGCCATCTTCTCGGCCGGCGGTGCCTTGGCCTCCCACGCGCGCGTCTGGGCGTGGAGCTCGGCGAGCACGAGGTAGAATCGATCGGTCAGCTCCGCGATCGGATCGAACGCGCTCGCCGCGCGCCCGCTGACCACCGCGTCGAGCTCGGGCGGCGCCGGGGTCGACGACACGCGCAGCACGGTGGCCGCGGCGGCGTTGGCGCCGCGGATTCGCCCGAGCACGAGCGCCTGACCGTCGAGCACGCCGAACGCGGGCGATGAGACCTCGACCCTGGGCCGCAGCCGCGCGAGTGCATCGGCGCCGGGCAGCGGGACGAGCTGGCCGAGGCTGTCGTCGACGCCGAACAGCCCGACGGCCGCCTTGCCGCCCGTGCCGCCGATCGTCGTCTGGATCGCCAGCTCGGCCCGCTCGCCGGGCGCATAGCGATCGCGCCGCGGCGTGACCGAGACGCTCAGCTCGGCGCGCGGCCGCACGTAGACCCGCGCCGCCGCGCCGCCGCCGGTAACCGTGCACCAGCCCTCGACCTCGGCGGGCAGCGCCAGCGTCGAGCGACGCTCGCGGTCGAGCGCTTCCTCGGCGTGGTGCTTGAGGCAGTCGAGCGCGAGCTTGTCGGGCAGCT
>DATIPJ010001060.1:0-4619 GCA_035472155.1 Kofleriaceae bacterium | reverse complement strand
AGTTCAAGCTGCTGTCGCGCTCGAAGAAGTCGCTCGCCAAGAAGAAGGCCGAGCCGATCGGTCTCAAGATCGGATCGGCGACCGCGACGCTGGTCGAGATCGTCGACAAGTCGAAGGTGCGCTTGACGATCGCGATGGACGACGACAAGGGCAAGCAGGTCGCCAACAACACGACGACCGTCGAGGCCGGCGACTACATGATCTATGTGCACCCGATGGCCAACAACGAGGGCCATCTGCTGTCGTGGACGTGCCGCTGACCGGTCGTCGTCGGCGCAGTCAATGAAGCGTGGGGTAGCGCGATCGCCGGCACATTCGCCCTCGAGCAATGACGGGCACTTGACGGCAGGCGCCCAGAAACGTCGTCCTGCGACATCGACGAAATCAACTGGCAGTCGAGGTTGTTGTATACGAGCCGTATGATCTTCCCGGGACTGTCTCGGCGCTGGCTCATTGCCGGTGCGGTCAGCCTCGGGGTGGTGCTGGGCGCGGCCATCGCGCTGTTCGTCGTGTATCCGCGCGTCGGCGCGTGGATGATCCGCAGCAAGGTCGGTGACAAGCTGGCCGCGCGGCTCGGGCGCGAGGTCCGCTTCGGACCGATCGATGTCGGGCTCGGCCACGCCGTGCTGCACGACGTGCAGATCCGCGGGCCGCTCGACGGCGACACGCCGCTCGTCCACATCGACCGGATCGACGTCGACTTCGACACCTGGCGCTCGCTGGTCGGCGCGATCGAGGTCGGCGCGACCAAGCTCGACGGCGTGTTGATCACGATCCACCGCGCCGCCGATGGCCGCGACAACGTGCAGGACGTGATCGACCGGCTGCGCGCGCCGCCGGCGAGCGGCCGCGCAACGGGCGGCGGGCTCGGCCTCAAGCCCAGGTCGATCACCGTCACGCACGGCAAGCTGCTCGCCAACGACGAGCTCACCGGCGCCACGGCGCTGGTCGCCGACGCCGATGCGCGGTGGACGCCCGACGGCCTGGTCGCGCACGCGCGCGGCGTGAGCGCAACGACGCTGAGCTCACCGAAGGCCTCGGCGCAGACGATCGAGGTCGACAAGGTCGCCGGAGCGACGCCGATCGTCTCGATCGAAGGCGGCGAGGTCGCGCTGTGGACCGGGCTCGCGCTGACCGGCATCGGCGGCAAGGTCGTCGCCAACCCCGCCCGCGCGGGCGAGTACATCATCGATCTCGCCGGTGGCTACGGCGGCGTGCCGGGCCGGCTGTGGACCGCCAAGGGCGGGCTCGATCCGAGCGCGCTGACCGCGACGCTTGACCTCGAGGCCGAGAAGTTCCAGCTCCAGCGCCTCGCGCCGATCCTCGAGCACTCCGCGGTCGTCGACTACGCCGAGACCTCGGTCGATACGAAGCTGCACCTCGCGGGCGATCGCGCCGGCGCGAAGTTCTCGGGCAGCCTTCATCTGAGCGGGCTCAACGTCGGCCACCCGCTGATCGCCGAGAAGGAGGTCCACGATCTCGATCTCTCGGCGCAGATCGCCGGCAGCTTCGACCGCGCCGCGCGCAAGCTCGAGATCACCCAGGGCGACTTCGTCGTGC
Source organism: Kofleriaceae bacterium (assembly GCA_035472155.1). Classification (GTDB taxonomy): domain Bacteria; phylum Myxococcota_A; class Polyangia; order Haliangiales; family Haliangiaceae; genus JABFXX01. Next base: position 3,059 of record DATIPJ010001060.1, on the reverse strand, counting down.
GCAACCTGCCGTTCTCGATCACCGGTGTCGTCGCGGCGGCGCCCAAGACCGCGCTCGCCAGCGTGGCGCCCGGGGCGAGCGCGCCGGCGGTGCCGGTGACGCCGGTGGCGGTCCAGGCGCCGTCGGGTCGTCCGGTGATCGACAAGGCCGGCGACAAGCCGCCGGCCGAGTCGCGGATCGGTCCGCACGGCATCGAGCTCCTCAAGCTGCGCCTCGTGATCCCACCGATCGACTGCCAGCGCGCGCTCAACGCGATCCCCAAGGAGATGGCGCCGGCGATGGCGGGCTACAAGGTGCGCGGTACGTTCGACACCGACGTCCACGTCGACATCGACTGGAACGACCTCGATGCGACCCAGCTCGACGGCCGGATCGGGATCAAGCACTGCAAGGTACTCGATGAGCCCGACGACTCGCCCAAGCGCCTCGAGGAGGAGTTCGAGCACTCGGTCGAGGTCGAGGAGGGCGAATGGGTCTCGTTCGACGTCGGGCCGAGCAACGACGAGTTCGTGCCGCTCGATCAGATCTCGCCGTACCTCATCAAGTCGATCATGTCGACCGAGGACTCGGCGTTCTATCAGCACCACGGCTTCATCACGAGCGAGTTCCGCACCGCGCTGGTCAACAACCTCAAGGCCGGGCGGTTCGTCCAGGGCGCGTCGTCGATCACCATGCAGATGGTGAAGAACGTGCTGCTCTATCGCGACAAGACGCTGGCGCGGAAGCTCCAGGAGCTGTTCCTGACCTGGCACGTCGAGAACACGCTGACCAAGGACCGCATCCTCGAGATCTACCTCAACGTGATCGAGTACGGCCCTGGGCTGTACGGCATCGGCCCGGCCGCCTATCACTTCTTCGGCAAGAAGCCCAAGGATCTGACTCCCGTCGAGGCGGCGTTCTTCTCGACGATCCTGCCGTCGCCCAAGGAGCGCTACAAGCAGTACTGCGCCGGCACGCTCACCAAGTGGACGACCGGAAAGATCGAGCGGATCCTGCAGATCATGCTCAAGCGCGACCGGCTGACGCAGAGCGAGTACGACACCGCGATCGCCACCCCGCTCGCGTTCTCCAAGGACGGAATGGAGAGCGAAGAGGACTGCATGAAGCGCGTGAAGAAGGCGATCAAGAACGCGCGGCCGACCAACCCGCTTGCCGCCAAGGAGAAGGAAAAGGAGCGGGACAAGGATGGCAAGGCGGCGCGCAAGGACCGGTCCAAGCCCGAGCACTCCGACCGCAAGGACCACCGCGATCGGCGCGACGGCCGCCACCGCCGCGAGGACAAGCTACCGATCTAGAGGGTGCGGATCGTCAGCGGCGCGACCGATTGCCGCTGTCGCGGGCGCGGGCGAGGCGTGGTAACGATGGAGCGTGCGGCGACTCGCCTCGATCTTCGCTCGGTACTCGCGGTCTGGTCAGTGGAACGCGATCGGTCGGCGCCGCGCGATCGGCCGCTGCATCGCGCTCGGTCGGTGCATCGCGGTCGTGCTCGCCGTCGGGCTCGCGATCGGCATCGCTGCGCCCGCGTGGGCCGAGCCGCCGACGACGCACGAGATCCTGACCGAGAAGCCGAGCGGGTTCTGGACGTCGAATCGCCCGGCGGTTGGCGGTGCCTATCGCTGGCGCCTGCTCGGGATCGGCGTCGTGCTCGTGGCCGCGACCGGCTACGGCATGCTGCGATTGATCCGGCGCGCGAACGCCGAGCGCGCAGCAGGGCGCGCGAGCCCAGAGCGCGTGAACCGTCGCTGAGCGCGCGGCCGTCGCTGAACGCAAGAGTCTTCACTGAGCGCAGCGCGTCGCAACCGCGGGGCGCGCGGCTCACTCGGTGGCGCACAGGCAGATGTCGCCCGCGCCGGAGGCCTGATAGATCTCCATCGTGCCGCCGGGGCAGCGCGGGATCGCGGTCGTGTTGCAGAACGCGCAGCACACGGCGTTGTGACAGACGCCGGCGCCGCGCGCGCAGAGGAGCGATTCGTCGGCATTGCAGGCGTTGCCGATCGGTTGCTCGAAGCTCACCTGCTTTCCGTCGCTGCCGGCGTCAACGGCGGGCGCATCGGAATTGCATCCCAGGCACAGCAGAGCGACCACCAGACCTCTCATCTGCTTCGAGTGTGCACGATTCTCGTCGAGCCGACGAGCAAACTGCCGTGCGACGACTCAGCGACTCGACTGATAATCGCCGTCCGCTTGTTGCCAGCCGGAGGAAGGGTGAAGCGGGATGCTCGGGAGCGCCTCGGGATAGAGCACCTCGTGCTCTCCTGCGTCACTGCTGTACTGTCCCGTGTGCGTCGTGACGTTCACATTGGCAAATTTCGTATTGTAACAGTACGACTCCTGACCACTGGGATGGCGATAGCGAAGGCCGGCGTACTGCTCGCGCTCGCCTTCCATCGTGAGATCGAGGCCGCGATAGGCGAGGTGCCAGCGCAGCGGCTCGACGGTGGCGCTGCGGTTGAGCCAGTGCCGCAGCCCGTTGCGCTCGATGCGCGCACCCTCGCCCCAGTAGATCAGCGACGACAGCCACGGTGACAGCACACGGCCGAGCTTGATCCGCGCGGTGAAGCCATCGATGGTGCGATCGAGCGCGGCGTCCTTCCAGCGGTTGCAGCTGCCATAGGCGTAGGAGTGGGCGTGCTCCGAGCCCCAGTTGTGGCCGCGCAGGCCGATCCAGCGCGCGACCGAGGCGGTGCGCCCTGCGAGCGTGACCTCGCCGTCGAATGCGAGGTTCGGCGCGGGCGTCATCAGCTTCTTCTTGGGCAGCTTGCCCTGGTACATGCGCGGAGAGGCGAAGTGAAACAGCGGCGGCAGCCCACCGGAGAAGGTGAGGCGCCACGATGCGTCGCCGATCTGGCCCTCGCACCCGGTGCGATCGAGCCGGAACCGATCGCCGCGCAACGCAACCTCGGTGGAGCTCAGCGTGAGCGCGCTGACCGGGACTTCCCGCTTCCATACGCGGGGGGCGTCGCCGCGCCGGAACCAGACCAGCCAGAACTCGGCGACCCCGCCGCCGCCCGGCGGCACCAGGAGGTTGTGCTTGATCCAGAACGCCTCGGTGTTGTCAC
>DATIPJ010001059.1:0-8024 GCA_035472155.1 Kofleriaceae bacterium | reverse complement strand
GGCCGCGCGATGGCGGTCGCCAGCCGCCTGCACTACGGCGCGACCTGGATCAACACGCACTTCATGCTGGTCTCGGAGATGCCGCACGGCGGGCTCAAGCGCTCGGGCTACGGCAAGGACCTCTCGATGTACGCCCTCGAGGACTACACCGCCGTGCGCCACGTGATGCTGAAGCTCTAGCTCGATGCGATGTCGGAGCGTCAGCTCGTCGAACGACTCGAGCGCGCGGGCAGCAGCGGGGGCATCGGCAACCCGTATCACCCGCGAGCCGCGCAAATGTTCCGCGTCTCGCGCGAAAACTTCGCGGCCCTCGATGCCCGGCGGTCACCGTCGAGCCAGCGGTCGCGCGCAGCGCAGAGCGCGCGCGGAGGCCGTGCGCCCGAGGAACAACCGCGCACGCAAATGCGTCGTGCATGCGACGTCCCGGGGCAGCTATGCTAGCTCGAGGTGGCACCTGTAGGCATGGCAACCCGCGGCCCCTCGAGCGTGTCCGACAGCAGGAGCGGTTGCGGTTGGCCTGGCCGCCCGGCCAGCCATGCATAGACCGACTCTTCAGGTGGCACGTGGAATGTTGATGCTATCCTCACCCGTTGGACGACTGTCGGGCCCCCGGCCCACCGCGTAGGAGCCCATCGTGCAAGCTACTGATACGTCGGCGATCCAGCGCGTGATCGGCAGAGCGCGGCGTCGGATCCGCGGGCAGTGGGCCCTCGAGGGGGCGACCACCGCAGCGATCGTCGCCGCGGCCGCGGCCCTCACGGTGATCTTCCTGGTCCGCGTCGACGTGATCGGAACATCGACCGGCATCGCGCTCCTGATCGGCTCGGTCGCGATCGTGGCGCTCGGCGCCGTGCTCAAGGCGTCGCGCCGGCTCGACGACGAAGCGGTCGCGCGGCGGATCGACCGCGCGTCGAACCTGGCGGACCGCCTGTCGACGGCGATCGCGTTCACCCGCGCGCCGATCCCGCCCGAGGCCGCCGGCCAGGAGACCTACGACCTGATGGTCGCCGCGATCCGCGACGGCGTGCGCGCCGTGCCCCGCGCCAACATCAAGCGCGCGACGCCGTTCGTCGCCCCGGAGGACCTGCGCGCCGCGCTCGGCTTCATCGCGATCTCGGCGCTCGCCGCCGGTCTCGCGATCCCCACCGTCGATCGCACCCCGCACCTCTATCGCGTCGAGCCCGATCACGGCGCGGCCGGCGACGACGTCGTGCTGCGCGGCGCGAACCTCATGACCGGCGTCGCGCGCCCGATCGCGCAGCTGCCGGTCCGCGCGTCGATGGGCGCCGCCAACGTCCCGCCCGCGGCCACCGCGCCCGCGACCACCCTGCGCGGCTTCGTGCCGGCCGATGCCTCGGTCACGCTCGGCGCGGGCAAGACGCACCCCGCGACCGTCCTCGACTGGTCGATCGACCAGATCATCATCCGCATCCCCGAGGGCGCGCCGATCGGCGCGACGACGCTGACCGCGTGGATCGGCGACGACCCGATCGGCCCGCTGGCGTTCACCGTCGTCGATCGCAAGGACCCGGCCTATCACAAGGAGGGCTCGGTCGCGCTCGACCCCGATGACCGCGCCTACCTCGACACGCTGATCGCCGAGCTGCGCGCCGTCGCGCTCCGCGACAAGGTCCCCGAGCTCGAGGACTTCGCCAAGCAGATCGAGCAGCTGCTCAAGGACGCCGAGCTCGGCAAGATCTCCAAGGAGCACCTGCTCGACGCGCTCGCCAAGGCCGAGGAGAAGATGAACCAGGGCGCCGAGCCCGATCAGGCCGAGGTCAACCAGCAGCTGTCCGAGATGGGCAAGGAGCTGTCCAAGGAGTCGACCACCAAGGAGCTCGGCGACGCGCTCCAGAAGCACGATCTCGACAAGGCGCAGCAGGAGCTCGAGAAGCTCGCCGACAAGCTCGACAAGAAGGAGCTGTCGGAGAAGCAGCAGGAGCAGCTCGCCCAGAAGCTCGAGAAAGTCGCCAAGCAGATGGAGCAGAAGGACAAGCAGGACGAGCAGAAGAACGCCAACCAGCGCCAGAAGCTCGAGGACGAGATCCGGCGGCTCGAAAAGAAGAAGGACCAGGCCAAGAACGACAAGGAGCGCCAGGAGGCCGAGCGCCAGCTCGACAAGAAGAAGGACGAGCTCAAGAAGCTCGACAAGGATCTGGAAGCCAAGGAGCAGTCGGGCCAGCGCCAGGCGCTCAAGCGCCTCGCCAAGGACATGAGCAAGGCCGGCGAGAACCTCGACAAGAAGCGCAACGAGGCCGACAAAGAGGACGGGGTCGAGAAGCAGGACCAGCAGAAAGAGGGCAACCGCCCGTCGCAGAACCTCAAGGAGGCCGCGCGCGAGACCGGCCGCATCGACTCCGACCAGCGCAAGCAGTCCACGCAGAAGAAGATGTCGTCGCAGATGGACGACCTGCGCGAGGCGATGCGGCGCGCCAAGCAGAAGGGCAACAAGGGCCCGCAGGATCCGTTCGGCAAGCAGAACAAGAACCAGGATTTTGCGCAGCGCGCGCGGGGCCAGCGCGGCCAGGGCCAGGCCTGGAAGCCCGGCCAGGCGCAGCAGCCCGGCCAGAACGGTCAGGGCAAGCCCGGTCAGGGCCAGGCCGGTCAGCAGCCCGGCGGCAAGGAGTGGGGCGTCGGCCACGACGACAACCTCGCCGGCGACCCGACCGCGATGTCGGGCAACACCAAGGACGACTCGCTGCAGGGCTTGCAGGGCAAGGACGGCGGCGGCACGCGCGAGACCATCCTGGCCGCCGCGCAGAAGGGATTCGCCACCAAGCGCTACCGCGACGTCTACGGCAAGTACCAGCAGATCGTCGAGGAAGTGATGCGCACCGAGAAGCTACCGTCGAGCTACAAGTACTACGTCAAGCGTTACTTCGCGAAGATTCACCCTGCTACCAGCTCGGGCACCGAGCCGACATCCCCATCCTCAGGCGAAGGCAAAGCTCCATGACCACTGTTGTTGCCCCGCGAGACGTCGAAGCGACCGTCCAGAGTTTCACGACCGATCTTCGCCGGCTGCGCGAAGAGATCGGCACGATGATCGTCGGCCAGGAGAACATCGTCGAGGGCGTGCTGATGTGCCTGCTCGGCGGCGGCCACGCGCTGCTCGAGGGCGTGCCCGGCCTCGGCAAGACCATGCTGGTGCGCACGCTCGCCGAGACCATCCACGCCAACTTCTCGCGCATCCAGTTCACGCCCGACCTGATGCCCGCCGACATCGTCGGCACCAACGTGATCACCGAGGATCACGGCCTCAAGCGCTTCGAGTTCCAGAAGGGCCCGATCTTCGCGAACATCCTGCTCGCCGACGAGATCAACCGCGCGACGCCCAAGACCCAGTCGGCGCTGCTCGAGGCGATGAGCGAGGGCTCGGTCACGGTCGCCAAGGAGACCTACCAGCTCGAGAAGCCGTTCTTCGTGCTCGCGACCCAGAACCCGCTCGAGATGGAGGGCACCTATCCGTTGCCCGAGGCCCAGCTCGATCGGTTCTTCTTCAAGCTCGTCGTCGAGTACCCCGCCAAGGACGACCTGCACACCATCCTCGATCGCACCACCACCGACGACATTCCCCGGCCCAAGCCGGTGATCGAGAAGGCGCGGATCATGGAGATGCGCGAGCTGGTCCGCAAGGTGCCGCTCGCGCGCCAGATCCAGGACTACGCGGTGCGCGTCGTGCTCGCCACCCACCCGGAGAACCCCGAGTCGACCAAGATGTCGAAGCAGTTCATGCGCTACGGCGCGTCGCCGCGCGGGCTGCAGGCGGTGATCCTCGCCGCCAAGATCCGCGCGCTGCTCGAGGGCCGCTACGCGGTCTCGATCGACGACATCCGCCACGTCGCAGCGCCCGCGCTGCGCCACCGCATGATCATGAACTTCGAGGGCGAAGCCGAAGGCATTCGCACCGACGCGATCATCGAAGAGATCCTCAAGGCCACGCGCGAGGTGTAAACCTTGGCTCCTCCCACGTCCGCTGCCTCCGCCCGCGCGCCCGCCGCGCCGGTCTCCTCCCCCGGCTCCTCGGGGGTCTCCGGGCCGCGTCCCAACCGCGCCGAGGACCGCTCGAGCCTGTTCGACGAGCGGTTCCTGAAGACGCTCGAGCACCTCCACATGGTGTCGCGCAAGGTGTTCGCCGGGAACCTGCGCGCCGAGCGCCGCACCCGCAAGGTCGGCTCCGGCATCGAGTTCGCCGACCACCGCACCTACGCGCGCGGCGACGACTTCCGCTACATCGACTGGAACCTGTACGGCCGGCTCGACAAGCTGCTGCTGCGCCTGTTCGAGGAGGAAGAGGACCTCTACATCTACATCCTCGTCGACGTCTCGGACTCGATGGCGATCGGCACGCCGATGCCCAAGCTGCACTACGCGATGCAGGTCGGCGCCGCGCTGTCCTATGTCGGCCTCGCCAACCTCGACCGCGTGGCGATCATGCCGTTCGCCGACCGGCTGATCGATCGGCTGCCGCCGTCGCGCGGCAAGAACCGCATCTTCCGCGTGTTCGACTTCCTGCGCAAATGCGACATCGGCGGCAAGACCGACCTCGCCGAGTGCATGAAGACGTTCGTCACCCAGAACAAGCGGCGCGGCCTCGCGGTGCTGATCTCGGACTTCTATGATCCGAGCGGCTTCGAGCAGGGGCTCAACACGCTGCGCTACAACAAGTTCGAGCCGTTCGTGCTCCAGGTCTACGACCAGCGCGAGGCCGACCCGCAGCTGCACGGCGACCTCGCGCTCGTCGACTGCGAGACCGGCGATACCCGCGAGGTCACGGTATCGCGCTCCCTGCTCGACGCCTACAAGCGCGAGCACGAGCGCTACTGCAAGGAGCTCGAGGCGTACTGCACGCGTTACGCCATGGCGTTCTTTCGCACCCACACGGCGATCCCGTTCGACCAGCTGGTGCTGAAGATCTTCCGGTCGGGGGGCTTCTTGCGATGAGCGCAGCGAATCGCAAGGGAAGGTGTGAGCGATGAGCATCTTGGGCCCCATCCCGCTGGCGATGTTCGTGTGGATCGCGGGCGGCGCGACGCTGCTCGCGATCGGCGCCTACATCATCAAGATGCGGCGGCGCCGCTTCGAGGTGCCGTTCTCGCGGCTGTGGCAGCGCGTGCTCGAGCAGCGCGAAGCCAATGCGCTGTGGAAGCAGCTCCGGCGCCTGCTCTCGCTGCTGCTGATCCTGTTCATCATCGGCATCATGCTGTTCGCCGCGCTCGATCCGACCCTGGGCGCGGTCGACCGCAAGGCGCGCAGCGTGGTGGTCCTGTTCGACGCCTCGGCCTCGATGAAGGCGATGGATGGCGACGACAAGGGCGAGCAGTCGCGGCTCGACGCCGCCAAGCAGAAGGCCAAGCGGCTGATCGACGGCATGGGCGGCGGCGATGTCGCCATGGTCATGAAGGTCGACGGTCAGGCCACGCCGATGTCGCGGTTCTCGAGCGACAGCGCGATGCTCGACAAGATCGTCGACGACATCCAGGCGTCGGACACGCCGGCCGACCTCACGCGCGCGCTCGGCGCCGCGGCCGATGCCCTGCGCGATCGGCCCAACCCGCTCATCGTGCTGGTCTCCGACGGCGCGTTCCCCGAGCCTCAGCTCGCGCAGGTCGAGTGGACGCACGCCGCGCCCGGAGCCGCGGCGCCCCCGGCGAGCCCGCCGCCCAGCGGCAGCGCGGCCGGCGCGGGCGGCGCGTGGAACGCGCGCAACCTGGCAGCGATCGATCTGACCGGCATCGACGTCCGCTACCTGCCCGTCGGGCACCGCAGCGACAACGTCGGCATCATCGCCTTCAACGTCCGGCGCTACATCGCCAACAAGGCGGCGTACGAGGTCTACATCGAGGTCCAGAACTTCGGGCAGGAGGCGGCGCACCGCCAGCTCACGCTGTACAACGGCGATACCGCCGTCGACGTCCGCAAGCTCGACCTCGCCCCCGGACAGCGCGTGCACCAGATCTACGCCAAGCTGCCCGCGAGCGTCGACGACAAGCTGCGCGCGTCGCTGCGCCCGGTCGACGGCCCCGGCGGGTCCGATCCATTCGCGCTCGATGACCAGGCGTATGCGCTCCTGCCCGCCAAGAAGAAGCAAAAGGTCCTGCTGGTCGGCTCGCCGAACCTCTACCTCGAGGGCGCGCTCCTGGTCTACGAGAACATCGATCTGACCGCGCGGGTCTCGCCCGCCGAGTACGACGCGAAGCCGGAGCTCGCCGCCGGGGCCGATGTCGTCGTGTTCGACGATCACACGCCCGAGGTGCTGCCGCCGCCACCGACCTCGCTGCTGTTCTTCCATCCCACCGGCAAGGGCAGCCCGATCGCGGTGCGCCGCGAGGTGGCCAACCCGCACATCACCGAGGTCGACGAGGGCCACCCGGTGATGCGCTGGGTCACCCTGGCCGACGTGTACATGGACAAGAGTGAATCGTTCGCGCCCGACGCCAAGAAGGGCGAGTCGACCCTGGCGTTCTCGGTCGCCGACGCGGTGATCGCGGCCAAGCGCGACGGCAAGCGCAAGATCCTCGCGTTCGGGTTCTCGCTGCCGGCGCCGAATCGCGACAGCGCGACCGACCTGCCGCTGCGCGTCGCGTTCCCGATGATGCTGGTCAACGCGCTCGACTGGTTCGCCGGCGATCAGACCGATCTGCTGACGACCTATCCCACCGGCACCCGCGAGCGCGTCCCGCTCGACGGCGTGGTCGGCGCGACCGAGGCCGACGTGCGCGGCCCCGACGGCAAGGTCACGCGCACGCCCGTGATCGACGGGCTCGCCACGTTCTACGGCTCGCGCGTGGGCTACTACGACCTCGCGGCCAAGGCGCCCGACGGCAGCGTGCTCGCGCGCGTCGAGCTCGCGGCCAACCTGTCGTCGGTGGAGGAGTCGGACATCGCACCGTCGGCCAAGCTGACGCTGGGCGGCGCCAAGGGCCAGCAGCTCGCCGAGCCCGAGGCGTTCGCGATCACACGCAGCCGCAAGCTGTGGATCTATCTCATCGTGTTCGCGGCGGGGCTCCTCCTCGTCGAGTGGATCACCTATCACCGACGGATCACCGTGTGACGCCCACCCGCCAAGCCCTCCGCTCGCTTCTCACGCTCCCGGCGCTGATCCGGATCGCGATCGCCGGGGCCGCGATCGCCGCGATCTGCGTTGGTCTGTCGATGTGGATCGGAAGCCGCACGAGCCTGCACATCACCTGGCTCCCGACCCGACCGATCGACCTGCTCCGCCCCGCGGCGCTCTACCTGACCGCGATCGTGCCGCTGTTCTACCTCCTGCGCGTGCTGTCGCTGACCGACCTCTCGCTCAGCCAGCAGGTCACCCAGTCCACGCTGCGGTCGCTGGTCATCATCGGGATCGCCGTCGCGCTCGCGCGCCCATCCTGGATCACCGAGCAGAACCGCGTCGCCACCGTGCTGCTGGTCGACGTCTCGGACTCGGTGTCCGACAAGCAGCTCGCCGCCGCCAAGGCGTACGTCGACAGCGTCGAGGCGTCCGCCGGCGAGGGCAACCTCCAGCTGGTCACGTTCGCCGAGAAGCCGACCGTCGTGCGCAAATCCGAGGGCCGCTCGCTCTCGACGGGCATCGCGCGCCACGCCGGCGCCGGTGCCGGCACCGACACCCAGGCGGCGATGCAGCTCGCCTACGGCCTGTTCCCCGACGGTTACCTGCCGCGCATCGCGATCGTCTCCGACGGCAACCAGACCCAGGGCGACGTCGCGGTCGAGGCCTATCGCGCCAAGGAGCTCGGCGTGCACGTCTCGTGGCGCACGTTCGATCAGGACAAGACCAGCGAGATCCGCGTGGTCGGCGTGACCGTGCCCGACGAGATCAAGGTCGGCCAGCCCTACGACGTCACCGCCGAGGTGTGGTCGACCGAAGCGCAGAAGGCCACGCTCAACCTCCAGCAGGACGAGTTCCCCAACGGGCTCGAGCCCAGCAAGGAGGTCGAGCTGCGCGAGGGCAAGAACCTGGTCAAGTTCAAGTCCGACGCCAAGCACGCAGGCGCGACGACCTATCGCCTCACGCT
>DATIPJ010001058.1:0-6398 GCA_035472155.1 Kofleriaceae bacterium | reverse complement strand
CGCGCGCAGCTTGGTCTCGGCCTCGCTGAACTCGGCCTGGAGCGCCTCGGAGGCCGTGTTGCTGCTCAGCTGGAGCAGGCCCTTGGCGTAGCTCTCGTAGGTGGACACGTGGGCATCGGCGATGAGCTTGGCGTCCTCGGGGCTGGGGTTGTGCACCGACACGTAGAAGATGCGATCCGCCTCGGGATAGCGCACCACGAGCTCGTCCTGCAGCCGGCGCGTCGCGAGCTCGAGCTGATCGTCGTGCGAGAGGTCCTTGCGCTCGGCGTCCGAGAGCAGCTTTGCGACCAGGTCGGCCTGCTCGACCGTCTTCTGGATCAGCGTGAAGCTCGAGAGCACCTGCCTCTGCTGCTTGTAGTACTCGACGCTCGCGCTGGCGACGTTGAACAGGTCGCCGGTGCCGAGCAGGTCGGGCAGCTTGGGCTCGACCTGCACCGAGGCGGTGGCCTCGTAGATCGGCGTCTGCCGGGTCGTGAAGACCACCGCGCCGGCGATCGACATGACGATCAGGGCGGCGAGCAGCCAGATGTACTTCCGCAGCGCGTTCAGGTAGCGCCGGTAGTCGATCGAGAGAACCTGCTCTTCTTCTGTGGGTGCGGCTGATTCCACAATGGCCCCGATACAGTGATGGGAAGGTGTGGGTCGAGAAGCTTAGTCGTCGAGACCACGGTCAGCGTTCACAACGAGGGAGGTCACAAGCGACTGATTTTCCAGTCAATCGATCGACCTGCGCAACGCTACGCGTTGCTGCGCGGTCCGGCAAAGCCGGACCTTGCGACCGTGAGTAGAGAGGTAGTGGCGCTCAGCGCACTGGCAGCGGCGATCCCCCGGCGGCGAGCGAGTGCTGCGCGGCCTCGAGGATCGCGGTCACGCGGACGCCCTGCGCCAGGTCGGTCTGGGGCACATCGCCGGTCTCGATGCAGTCGAGGAAGTGGCGGATCTCGGCGCGCAGCGGCTCCTCCATCGGGACCTTGGGGATGTGGACATCGCCGTCGCGGATCGTGAGGAACTCGCCGAACTGCGTGAAGTCGGGCGGTCGGTCGTACCCCTTGTCGTAGATCCGCAGCTTCTCCGAGGACACGTCGTCGAGCTGGACCATCTTCTGCGAGCACACCAGGGTGAACCGGCGCTCCTTGTGCGGATGGAGCCACGACAGGTGGAGGTTCGCGAGGATGCCGCTCGCGTAGCGCAGCGTGACGAACACGACATCCTCGATTCCGGGTTGCAGCACGGCCGTGCCGCACGCGGATGCAGTGACCGCCTGCTCGCCCAGGATGTAGTCGATCATCGATAGATCGTGTGGTCCGAAGCACCAGAGTGCGGTCTCGTCGCTGCGGTGCCGGCCGAGGTTGACGCGCATGGCGTGGATGTAGAGCGGCTTGCCGAGGCTGCCGGATCGCAGCAGCTGCCGGAGCCGGCGGACCGCCGGATGGAACACCATCAGGTGGCCCACCATGCCGACCGTGCCGGCCCGCGCGGCCGCGTCCGCTACCCGGCGGGCCTCGGAGAGCTTGCGCGCGACAGGCTTCTCGACGAGCACGTGCTTGCCTGCCTCGAACGCGGCGATCGCGAGCTCGACGTGGGTCGATGCCGGGGCGGCGATCACGACGGCTTCGACGTCAGGTGCACGGAGGACCGCCTCGCCCGACGCCACCCATCGCGCGCCGGGGGCGATCTCGGCGATCCGCGCGCGCTTGGTCTCGTCGGGCTCGGCGATCGCGACGACACGGCACCTCGGCTCGGCGGCCAGCGCGCGGACATGGTTGATTCCCCAGCTCCCCGCGCCGAGGACGGCGACCCGGATCGGCGAGCTGCCGCGCGTGGTCGGGGACACCCGGCCGCTCAGTACGCCGCGCGAACGCCGAGCAGGAGCTCGTGGCGGACGTAGCTGGGGTCGATGGTCCTGCCACCGCCGGCGTCGTACCGGAAGTCGGTCTGGACGTACTGGAGCTGGTAGTCGAGCGTGGCGGCGATCCAGTCGCGGAAGCCATAGCGCATCCCGACGGTCGCTCCGAACAGCGTGTCGTCGCGCGTGTTGCTCCCGTTGGTCCCCATCACGATCGTGCCCTGGTACTGGCGGAACCGCAGCTCGGGCCGCGCGTAGAGGACGAACGGGACGACGAGTTGCTCGAGGGTCGCCTGGAACACGTGGTCGCGATAGAAGTTCGCGTTGATCGAGTCCTGGTGGATGTAGTCGTAGAGGAGCGTGATCCGACCCAGCGGGCTGTAGCGATATCCGAACTGAACCCCGGCCGTGAGGTTGGAGTAGCTCGGTCCCGAGGCATAGAAGCCATTGGTGTAACCGATGTGTGCGTTGACCGTGGTGTAGAGCGTGAGCGCCGTGGCAACGCCGGCGAGGGCCGTGAGCGGATACGAGTTGACCTTTTCGCTCGAGCCGATCCCGGTGAAGTAACCCCAGGACACATCGCCGAAGACATGGGTCAACGGCAGCCACTTCCAGTCGAGATGGAGCCCGAACGTGTTCTGGAGTCGATTCGCGAACTGCTGCGTGTCCGCCTCGAACACGTCGATCACGTTGTCGTAGTACAAGTAGCCGCTGAGCGAACGGCCGTACGGCACGTAGTTGAGCCGGAGATCGAGCGTGTTGACGTCGCGGTTGGTGTCGGCCTGTGACTCGAAGTTGCTCGCGCGGATCAGGCGGTTGAAGTGCTCCTGAAACGCGAACTGCAGTGGGTGCTGCTGATTGACAATGCCTCGCAGCAACAGACCCCCGCCGAGACCGCCCTGGGAGGTGACGTTGTCGTTCGTCGACAGGTACTGATCCCACGACGCGTAGAGGTCCGCGCTGTACTGGAAGTTGCCAGTGTTCTCGGTGGTCAGCGTCTGCCCCGCTGACTCCGGATCGTCACTGTTGCTCCGGACCGTGAGGCGCTGGTGCGGCAGCGAACCGGTACCGATCTCGGCGATGATCCGGAGCAGCCCGGCGGCGACCGCCCCGTTCTTTTGATAGAACACGTTGGAGACCACGCCGGTCTCGAGGCCGATCTGGGGGTGGAAGACCGTGCCTTCGCCGATCTCCACGCCGGAGCCCGTGACGATCGATATCGGGCTGACGGCGCTGTCGGCATCCAGCGCGGGCGGCGCTGGGGGGATCCCATCGTCCGCGAGCACGGTGGTACCCCAGCCGAGTGCGCCGACGCTGAAACTGACGATTGTCGCCAAGCGTTTCATGGAGCTCGCTAACCTGGTTGCCCGCGAAGTACCGGCATTCATATTTCGACGTTGGAACGGTGTCAATTCGCGGTAGCCCCATAGGGGCTGGGTACGGGTCAGTGGCCACCAGCCACCCAGGCGTTCATCCCCGGTGGTGCGCTCTGCCCTGCGCGAGGCTCTCCTCGCGGGGCCTCACGCCCAGATGGCGTAGAGAGCTTTGCCCAGGAATCCTCGACCTTTTGGCTCGGCTGGGTGCGATCGTGCATTCAGACGGCGGTTCAGGTCTGAAGCTCCGCACCGTGAGTTCACGCTACGCGTAGAACGCGGCGATCTGCTCGACGACGAAATCCGGGGCCGCTGGGGCTAGCATCGGATGGATCGGCAGCGCGAGCACCTCGCGGCACGCCCGCTCCGCGATGGGGAAGGCGCCCGCGCGATAGCCCAGGTCGGCAAAGCACGGCTGGAGGTGCAGCGGCTCGGGGTAGTAGACCTCGGTCCCGATGCCGGCGGCGGCGAGCCGCGTGCGCAGCGCATCTCGCCGGGGGACACGGATCACGAACTGATGGTAGACGTGCTCGTCGTGGGCAGCGGGCAGGCGGACCTCGGGCGGCACGTTCGCAGCGGCGAACAGCGCGCGGTAGCGCTGGGCGTGCCCGCGTCGCGCGGCATTCCATCCGGCGAGGTGAGGCAGCTTGGCGCGCAGCACGGCGGCCTGTAGCGAATCGAGCCGGAAGTTCCCCCCGACGGCGACGTGGTGATACTTCGGCCGCGCGCCTTGCGTGCGGAGCAGCGCGATCCGATCGGCGAGCGCGGCGTCGTCGGTGAGCACCGCGCCGGCGTCGCCGAGCGCCCCGAGGTTCTTGGTCGGAAAGAACGACAGCGCGGCGGTGTTGCCGGCCGCGCGCGCGCAGCCGGCGCTCTGTGCGGCGTCCTCGACGACGGGGCACGGTGCGACCGGCAGGCGCGCAGGGCGACCGAACAGATGGACCGGGACGATCGCGCGGGTGCGCTCGCTGCACGCCGAGAGCGCGGCCTCGGGATCGAGCGTGAGCGAGGCATCCTCGACGTCCGCGAACACGATCCGCGCGCCGAGCCGGGCCGCGGCGCCGGCGGTGGCGAAGAACGTCAGCGGCGTCGTGACGACCTCATCGCCGGGGGCGAGCCCCAGTGCGAGAAAGATCGCGTGCAGCGCATCGCTTCCCGAGCTCGTTCCGATCGCATGCCGCGCGCGCATCGCCTCGGCGAGCTCGCGCTCGAACGCGCTGACCTCCGGTCCGCCGATGAGCACGCCGCTGTCGAGCACGCGCGCGATCGCTGCATCGACGTCGCGGCGGACCTCGGCGAGCTCGGCGCCCATGTCGAACAGCGGGACCTTCACGGCATCACGCTAGCATCGCGGCCCGTGCGCACCGCGTGGCGCGCCAGTTTCTTGAGGGTCTTGCTCGTCGGAGCGTCATTCCCTGCACGGTTTTTTGAGTGCGTCGGCGCCTGCCGTTGTTAGCGGCGGGGTAATCGTCCTCGAGGGAATTGCATTCGGCCACGGATTTGCTTGTCATGGCGTCATGCGGATCGCCCTTCTTTCATGCGCGCTGATCGGATGCGCCTACAAGCCGGGGTCGTTCGCATCCGGTCCGAACGGATTTCCGGGACAACGTGCCACGGTGGCGTGCCTGGATGTCGCCGTCGAGCGCCGGACGGACATACCCATCGGCCCCGTGCTCGGATACCAGTTCGCCAATCGCTGTGATCATCCCACGACCGTCGACTTCGGATCGCTCGCCGTGGTGGGGCGCGATGCCGCCGGGGCCGAGGTGACCCTGCGCGCCTACGATCCACACGCCGAGCTTCATCCGGTGACGATCGAGGCTCGCAACACCGGCGCCGAGTCGCTCGCGTATCCCGTCGGTCGAGCGATCGCGCAGATCTGCGTCGATGTTGCGACGTTCGAGCGGGAGCGACCCGCGCAATGGTTGTGCTTCGGAAGCACCGCGGGGGTTGTGGTCGGGAGGCTTCGATGACGGCGCGCTTGATCGCCGCTGCGGCGCTCGCGGCGCTCCTGCCGTCGCCGGTCGCGCGCGCGGGCTCGTGCGGGGGTGGTGGCGGTGGCAGTCGTGGTGGCGGCGGTGGCGGCCATGGCGATGGTGTGTTCTTCGGCGGTGCGGCCGCCGCGAAGCGCTGCGAGGAGACCAGCGACGTCGTCGGCTATCGCCAGTGCACCAGGTTCGGTGCGTGGGGCATGAATCCCCGCATCCCGCACCTCGTGGTCGAGGCCGGCGTGGTCGTGCGGCAATTCGGCACCCTGCTCGACGGCCAGATCAACCGTTACAATCACGGCGCCGAGGCGTTCGCCTTCCGCGTGCTCTCGCTGAGCCCCGGCCGAGCGATCGACACGGCCGTGCTGTCGACGCTCCGGGGCAGCCTCGGACTCTCGCACGGCCTCTATGCCGCAGCGGAGATCGACCTCGGCGGGCTCACGCACGCCGCTCACGCGACGACCGAGATGATGTCGAGCGGTGTGCTCGGCACCCCGGACGTTCGGCAGGACGGCGGCTTCGTGGTCGATTCGCTCGCGACGGTCGGGTTCCGGGGCGCGACCCACGCCGGCGGCCTCGGCGTCGAGCTCGCCGGCGGGCTGCGCGCGGTGTCCTATGGCTTTCACAGCACGTACTTCGACTGCATCCGGCCGACGAGCGTGATGGCGTACGCTCCGGTCGCGGAGGCACGGGCGCGTGGCGAGCTCTGGCTGTCGCCGTGGCTCACCGCAGGGGTCACCGTCGGGACCAGCGTGCTCGAACAGCACACGTGGATGGGCGGTGTGTATCTCGGCGTTCACACCCGAGCGTTCGGCGGCGGGCGCTGACCGGCGCGGGTCAGATCTCGAGCTCGTCGCCCTCGCGCGCAGGCTGGAGCCCGATCGCCGCGCCGCCGCGCGCGTCGAGCGCCTGGCGGCAGCTCGCGACCAGCTCGTCGACATCGTCATCGCTGTAGTCCTGGTCGTAGTGGAACGTGACCAGCCGTCGGGCGCGCGCCGCGACGGCCGCCGCGGCCGCGTCGTCGTAGGACGAGAACCCGCGGTTGCGCCGGGTCGCCTGATCGCTCGGCCGGTAGGTCGAGTCGTGAAGCAGCACGTCGGCGTCGCGATAGAACGCGATCGCCTCCGGATCCGGACCGGTGTCGTCGGGCTGACCGACGTCGGAGGCGTACACGAACGTACGGCCGGCATC
>DATIPJ010001057.1:0-11175 GCA_035472155.1 Kofleriaceae bacterium | reverse complement strand
GTCGCAGCGGAGGTCCAGCGCACCGGCGACCTCAAGACGTACCACCAGCTGCTGGGCGACGCGCTCGCCGAGATGTGGTCCAAGGGCGGCGTGGCGGTCGATGCCGCGCACGCGCAGCGGCTCGGCCGCGCGCTGTCGGCGGACCTCTACGCGGTGAACCTCATGGGCCGCGGGCTCGGGTACCTGACCGGGGCGATCGCAGGGCAGGCGGCGCTCGCCGCGGGGACGGGCAGTGCGGGCAGCGCGGCCAGCGAGCCCGACGCCAAGGACATCAAGCTCGCCGAGCACGACCTCGGACGCGCGGTGCTGATCGATCCGAAATGCTACGAGGCACAGCGGTTGCTCGGAGAGCTGTACCTGACGATCGCGGCCGGCGATCCCAAGGTGACGGCGCGCGCGCTCGGCAAGTTCAACTACGCCAACGACCTGGCGCCCGACGACATCGCGTCGCTGCGCGCAGCGGCGGCCGGGGCGACCCAGACCGGCAAGCACGAGGCGGCGCTCGAGCTGTGGAGGAAGCTCGTGACCCGGCGGCCGTGGGACCTCGACGGGCGATTCGAGCTCGGGGCCGCGATGTGGCGCACCGGCGATCCGGGCGGCGCGGAGCACCAGCTCGAGCAGGTGACCGCGCACCGGCCCGATCACCTGGCGGCGCGGCGGGTGCTCGTGCTGATCCACGCCGCGCGCAGCGATACGCCCAAGCTGGTGCGCGAGCTCGAGGCGATCGCGGTTCGCGCGCCGACCGACTACGAGATCAAGGCGGACCTGGCGTCGGCGTACGGCGCGCTCGCGCAGTGGGACAAGGCGGTCTCGCAGCTCGAGGCGATCGCGGTGGTGCGCCCGGCCGATCTCGCGCTCCAGATCCGGATCGGCGATGCGCAGCGCAAGCGGGGCAGCCTCGACGACGCGCTCGCGGCGTACGCGCGTGCGAGCCGGCTGGCTCCGGACTCGAGCTGGCCGGGCTACACCGCGGCGCAGTCGCTGTTCGACGCCGGGCGGCTCGGCGAGGCCTACCGATCGTACACGCTGTTGCAGCGGTTTCGCGAAGACCTGCCCGCCGCCGAGCACGCGCTCGGGGCGATCGCGCTGATCCAGAACCGCCCCGACGACGCCGCGTGGTACCTGCGCCGCGCGGCGGCCGAATCGCCGAGGAACCTGGCGACGTGGCGCGCGCTGATCGCCGCCGAGCTCGGCCGGCGCGACGCGGCCACGGCGCTCAAGGACGCGGCCGCCGCGATGCCGAGCTGGCCGCGCGATGCCCAGCTGCACTACCTCGCGGGGGTCGCGTACGCGATGCTCGACGAGCGCGCCGAGGCGCGGCGCGAGCTGACCGCGGCGGCTGCGCAGCGCGGCGCCGCGGAGGCCACCGGTGCGGGGCGGGTCATCGGGAGCGCCGCGGCGGCACCGAGCGCCGCGAGCGCGGCCCTGGAGGCGCTCGATGCCGGCGCGGCGATCGCGCTGCAGTTCACGCCCGAGCTGGTGCGGCCGTGGGGCGACGGCGATGCGCTCGCGCAGGCGCTCGATCGCTACGCGCAGATCGCGCAGGCGATGGCCGATGCGCGCGCGACCTACCAGCGCCTCATGCTCGGGCTGCTCGGCGCGCTGCACCGCGGGCCGCTCGCGCCGGCCAAGGCCGAGCCGGTGCGGCGCTGCCCGATCGCGCGCGTCGCGCCGAGCTGGGCCGCCGCGCAGCGCCAGCTCGTCGCGAGCGAGCGGCTCGGCGTCGATCTCGAGGCGACCTGGCGGTTCATCGCGCGCCACGACGAGGTCGGCGCCACGGCGAGCCTGATGCCGAACACGCGCACGCAGGTCGCGGCCGCGCGCAAGGGCTGGAAGGTCGCGCTCGCCGACATCTCCGAGCTGCGCGCCGAGTGGACCCGCGCGCTCGGCCCCGAGCTGCGCGCCGTCGGCTGCAACGATCGCCTGCTCGCCGCTGCGGTCGCCGACCCGACGCGCTACCACATCGTCGAGGACGATCGCCCCGAGGTCATCCCGACAACGCAGCCGCCCAGGCCGCGCGGCCGCGCGACGTTCTACGTCGACAACACGCAGTGCATCGATCCGGTCGAGGTCTGGATCGACGGCGCCCAGCTCGGCCAGGTCGGGCCCGGCCGGCGCAGCGCGCTGGTCGCCGACGGCGGCGAGCGCACGCTGTGCCTGCTTGCGCCGGGCGCCCCGCAGTGCGGCGATCGCGGCACCGTGCGCCAGGTCTATCTGCACGATGGCTGGTCGGTGACGATGCACTGTCCGAAATAGCGCCGGCGCGCAAAGCCGCGCGGGCCGGGCAGGGTATGGTGCAGCGTGCAGATGCCGCAGCTGTACTTCGCGTCCCCGCGCGTCCTGCCGCGCGCGGACAGGCTGCACGGCCGCGTCGTCGTGCTCGACGTCGCGTTCGCGGCGACGATCGGGACCACCGTCTCGTTCGATCTGGTCACGCGGCCGTTCATCGATGCGCTCGGCGCGCGGCTCGCGGCGTGGGTCGACCACCACGATCACGAGCGCCACGGCGAGTTCGCCGGCGATCCGCGCTTCGTGCTGTCGACCAAGGCCGAGCACGGCGCATGCCCAGAGATGGTGACGCCCGAGCTGGTGCGCCAGACCGGCCCGATCGACTGCATCTGCACCCACGTCGACCTCGATGGCCTGTACGCGGCCGCCAAGTGGATCCTCGGCGGCAAGGAGCCGTACCCCGGCGCCGACGACGACGCGCGCTGCGTCGACACCCGCGTCGGCACGCCCGGGCCGATCGCGATCCGCATCGACCGCGCGCTGCGCGCCAAGTTCCGCGACGACCAGCTCAAGCGCGGCGTGGTGCAGTTCCTGGTCGGCGGCATGGCGCCCGGCGTGCACGACGAGGTGATCGCCGAGGCGGCGGCCGAGTTCGCGCGCCGCGAGGCCAGCACGCGCGAGCTCGCCACGCGGTTCACGATCCGCGGCCGGGTCGCCGTGGTCGACACCGCCGGTGCCCAGGGCCAGTTCGACAAGACCGACCTCCTGCTCGCCGGCCAGAACCGCGCGCAGGTCTCGATCGTGCGCGACTCCGGCATGCTGACGATCGCGGCGCCGTTCGACTCGGGCTGGGACTTCGTCGAGCTGTTCGAGATCGGTGGCGGAATGCCGACCCGCGTGACCATCCCCGAGCGCGGGCTCGACGACGTGATCGCGAAGATCAACGACGCGCCGGCCCCGGTGCCGCGCCTGTCCGCGGCTGCCGCTGCGGACGAGTGACTTGAGCCAATGTTGGATCGGTCTTGAAAAAGACTTGAGACGCCCGGGCCGCCCGTTCGTGGTAAGGCAGGATCATGTCCACGGAACGGCGTGCACTACCGGTCACAGGTGAGCCGCGATCGCGGGTGGATCTCGTCGCAGATCAGCTGCTCGAGATGTACCTCGATCCGCAGGCGCAGGAGATGCAACACATCGGCAGCTACGAGCTGCCGAGCCAGCCGCAGGTGGATTCGATCGTCGAGCAATGTCGCGCGCTGCTGTTCCCGGGCTACGCCGGCCCCGACGTCGACCGCGGGTCGCCCTCGGCGCTGCGCGACACGGTCCGCGCGCGCGTCATCGAGCTAAGGCTCGCGCTGCACCGCCAGGTCTACCGCGCGGCGCACCACAAACGGCAGCAGATGCTCGGGCGCTCCGACCTCGAGTGCGTCGAGTGCGCGGACAAGGCCGACACCATCACCGACCGCTTCCTGGTCCACCTCCCCGAGCTGCGCCGCCAGGTCAAGCTCGACCTCCACGCCGCGTACGAGAGCGACCCCGCGGCGACCGGGCTCGACGAGATCCTGTTCTGCTACCCGGGCACGTACGCGATCACCGTCTATCGCATGGCGCACGCGCTGGTCCGCGAGGGCGCGGTGGTCATCCCGCGCATGATGACCGAGCTCGCGCACCGGCGGACCGGCATCGACATCCACCCGGGCGCCGACATCGGCGCCTCGTTCTTCATCGACCACGGCACCGGCGTCGTGATCGGCGAGACCACGCTGATCGGCGACCGAGTGCGCATCTACCAGGGCGTGACCCTGGGTGCGCTCAGCGTCCCGCACGGCGAGACCCGTCCCACCCCGGGTAGCCGCCGTCATCCCACGATCGAGGATGATGTCGTCATCTACGCCAATGCGACGATCCTGGGAGGGCAGACAGTCATCGGAAAGGGTTCGGTGATCGGCGGAAACGCCTTCGTGACGACCTCGGTCGAGCCGGGGTCGCGGGTACCGGGATCGAGCCGGACACAGCGCTAGTTGCCGCCCTAGGGCAGCGGCCGTGTTAGACTTTTTCGGCTGCGATGGCTGAAGAAGCGCGCCCGCGAACTGCCACGCGATTGCGCGGAGAGGCCCCGCCCGGTCTGCAGCTCTCGGGCGAAGAGGGCCGCCAGCACATCGGGCGCTACGAGGTCATCAAGACGATCGGCAAGGGCGCGATGGGCGTGGTGTACAAGGCGCGCGATCCGCTGCTCGATCGCGTCGTCGCGGTGAAGACGATCATGTCGCCGCAGGGCCAGGGGCGCCGCGTGCGCTCGGCATTCCTCGAGCGGTTCCAGCGCGAGGCCAAGGCCGCGGCCAAGATGCAGCACCCGGCGATCGTGACGATCTTCGACGTCGGCGTCGACGAGGACACCGGCGCGCCGTTCATGGTGCTCGAGTACCTGCCGGGCGAGTCGCTCGCCGATCGGCTCGACCGCGTGAGGTTTCCGCTTGCGCGCGGCGTGCAGATCGCGCTCGACCTGGCGTCGGCGCTGTCGTTCGCGCACCGCCAGCGCATCGTGCATCGCGACGTCAAGCCGGCCAACGTGCTGCACGCCGGCGACAACCGCTGGAAGCTGGCCGATTTCGGCATCGCGCGCATGCCCGACTCCGACCTCACGCAGGTCGGCATCTTCATGGGCACGCCCGGCTACTCGCCGCCCGAGGCGATCCGCGAGGGCCGATATACGCCGCAGGCCGACGTGTTCGCGTGGGGCGCCGTGTTCTACGAGCTGCTCTCGGGGCGCATTCCCTACGAGGGGCCGGACACCAAGACGACCAATGGCTATGTCGTGCAGGGCAATGCCCCGGCGCCGACGCGCCACGACGCCTCGATCCCCGAGCCGCTCGCCACGGTCACGATGACCGCGCTGCAGCCGTCGGACCGCTCGCGGTTCAAGGATGCGTCGGAGGCCGAGCAGGCGCTGCGCGAGGCGTGGGACCGCTGCCTCACGCAGGGACTGGTCCAGCCGGCGGTGCTCGCGATGGAGGAGCAGCCGCACGACAAGGTCTCGGCGCGCATGCACGAGCCGCGCATGGTGCCGCAGCGGCCGCCGCTCGCGATCCCCGGCAGCGTGCCGCTGGTGGGCAACGACTCGAACGAGATGACCGCGCTCGACGACAAGATGCTCGGCAAGCCGCTCACGATCGAGAGCAAGAAGCCGGCGCGGATCGGCGACGACGACCCGACGGTGCTGCAGGTGCGCGGCGACGAGCGCAAGGGCGCAGAGCGCGATCGGCCGTCGGGCAAGGCGCGGGCGCTCGATGCCGGTGCGACCCGGCCCGACCCCTCGGGCACGCGCCGGTTCGACGATGCGGCACCGACGCACCACGACGAGCACCACGTCGACACATCGACGATCCGGCGGACCAGCAGCGCGCTGCACAGCTCGCGGCTGTCGCTGATCCTCGCGCTGGTCATCGTGGCGCTGGTCGTCACCGCCGCGGGGCTCTACCTGGCCGGCGTCATTCGCGTCTGAGCGGTCAGCGCGCCGCCGAGAGGCCGCGCAGCGCCTCTTCGCGCACGCTCGACGTCGGATCGGCGACGCCGGCGGCGAAGCGCAGGCGGGCCTCGGCGCGCTCGCCGGCCTCGAGCAGCAACCAGCCGAGGCCGACGCTGGCTTCCCCGGCGTGCGGCGAGCGCGGCCAGCGCGACAGGATCTCGGCGAATCCGGTGCGCGCGCGTGCGCGATCGCCGGCGCGCCGCCACGCCACCGCGGCCCAGTAGCAGGCGTCCTGCTGGATCGTCGACGGTGGCGCGCAGGCGCGGTCGAGATCCTTGGCCGCCTGGAGGACCTCGCCCGATAGCAGCGCGCGCAGGCCATGGTGGAACGCTCGCTCGCTCTCCGCCGACGGCGGTGGCGGCGGCGCCGGCGGGAGCACGGGCCGCGGATCGCCCTCGGCCACGCCCGCGCCCTCGGTCGGTTGCGCCGGCGGTTGCGACGGCGGTTGCGCAGGCTGCGGTACAGACGCGGCCGCCGGCGGCGACGATGCGGGGCCCGGTGGCGTGCGCTCGAATGCCGGCAGCCGAGGCTCATTGGCTGCCGGCAGCGAGGGCAACGGCGCCGGACTCCGCACCGTGCCGCCGGCGACCGTGGCCGGCGAAGAGAGGGCTGCCGCTGGCACCGGCGTCGCGGGCACAGGCGCAGGGCTGACCGGGGCGAGCCAGGTGGTCTCGGCCGCGATCATCGTGCCCGCGCCTGCGGCGCTCGTGCTCGCGCTCGCCAGTACGACCCAGCCGGCCTTCACCGCGACCCGCACGACGCGCGCGTCGCGCACCTCGACGTCGAAGCGGGCGCCCGCCGGCGCGGTGAGCGTTGCGCTGCCCTGCGCGAGCTGCAGCGGGTGCGCGGCCTCGATCGTGGTGACGCCCTCGGCGAGCCGATCGTGGTCCATCGAGCCCGTCGAGCCCCTCGCGCCCGTCGAAGGCGTCGAAGGCGTCGCAGGCGTCGAAGCCGTCGAGCTCGTCGATGCCGGCGACTCGGGCGAAGCCGGCGAAGAGGAGCGCTCGCTGCTTGTGGCCGCGCGCGTCTCTCCCTGGGCGATACGATCGCCTGCGGAGCGCGTCGAGTGCGGGGCGCGCAGCGTGATCCCGGCCCACACCGCAGCGGCGGCGGCCGCGGCGAGCACCGCGCCGAACCGGAGGCGCGATCGGCGCGGACGCGCGTGGCTCGCGCCCTCGAGCACCGCGCGGCGCATCGCGATCGACCGCTCGGGCGCGAGGTGATGGCGCGGCAGGCGGCGGGCCAGCGCGTCGATGTCGTCGGGAGGCTTGATCGGGTCCGTCATGGCACGTCATCCGGATCGACGGCAGCGCGCAGGATCTGGCGCGCCTGCCACGTGCGCCGCCACAGCGTGCCTCGCGCGATGCCGAGCGCGCGCGCCGCATCGTCGCCCGCGACGCCCTCGATGACGCACATCACGTAGGCCAGACGCAGCTCGTGCGCCATGCCATCGAGCGCTTCTTCGATCCGCGCCAGCGCGCGCTGGCCGCTGACGCGGTCGTCGGGCGCGGCTTCCACGTCCTCAGGGCGACCGGCGAACGACTGCAGCGCGCGGTAGCGCCGCATCGTCGCGCGGCGGTGCATCTTGGCGACGTTGCCGCCGATCGCGAACAGCCAGCTCCTCGGCGACGACGCGCCCCGGTAGCGCTGCGCGGCGCGAAATGCCTCGATGAACGTGCTCTGCACGAGGTCGTCGACGTCGACGTCTCGCCCGCCGTAGGCTCGCGCCAGGAAGCTGTACAGCCCCTGGTGATGGCGATCGAACAGTGTGCCCAGCGCGTCGCGGTCGCCGCCCGCCATCCGCGCGATCAGCTCGCTGTCGTCCTCGTCCTGCTTCACGTCGGAGCTGACCACCGCGAGCTTCACGGTACCCACCGCACGCCGAGCTCCAGCTTCCAGAAGCCCAGCGCGTTGCCGTGGCCCAGGTTGCCCGTGTCGTCGCTGCTGACCGCTCGCAGCCAGTCGTATCCCGCGCCGACCTCGAGCCCGAGCGGGCCTTCGAGCTGCCAGCCGAGCAGCGCGCGCAGGCCGCCGCGCCACCCCACCGCGCCGTAGCCTTGCTCGGTGAACATGTCCGAGTAGCGGGAGAAGATCGTTTTCGCGCCGGCCAGCTCCGCCCGCACCGACCAGCGCGCGGGCAGGTCCCAGATCACGCCGGCCCGGAGCTCGAGATCGACGTTGGCGACGCTGGTGTCGTTGCCGGTCAGGCCGCGAAGTCCGCCCCCGAACCGGAGATGCTCGATGCGTTGCTCGAGGGAAGCGGTCAGCGTCACCCAGCCTTGATCGGCTCCGGTGGCGTCGAGGTAGCCGAGCGCCACCTCGGGGTGCAACGAGCGGCCGGGCGAGACCGCGCCGACGGTGACGGTCGATAGCGCGGGGCGCTGGGCCGCTGGGGCGTCGGTCGCCGGGTGCAGCGACCACGCCACGATGAAGGCCGCCGCCCCGCTGCTGCTCGCGAACGCGCGTTGCGCCGAGCGGCCGCTCGCATCGCTGACCGCGACCTCGAGCTGGTCGCCGTTGCGCCAGCACCGCGCGGAGAGCGCCACGCACGGCGTGCCGTCATCGCTGAACGCCGCGATCTCGGACCGGAGCGTGCCGATCAGCTCCGTCTCGCCATCGAGCGTGACCGGGCAGCCGGCGCGCGCCGCGGGGGCGCCGCAGAGCACACCGGCGCATACGATGGGGAAAACGAGACTTGCGCGCATCCAAGGATTGAGTTGCCGGCCCACGCGCTGGCTTCGGCGAGGATCGCACCGCCACCGGCGATGGCAGCGCTGCACATACGAGCAGGATGAATGCAGCGCTGCGTCAGGCGGCGGCCAGGCGCGCGACGTCCTCGGCGCAGCCGCGGCACAGCGTGTAGCCGGCGCCGCCGTGACCGTAGTTGTGGACGATGCGCCCGGCGCGCTCGAGGCGAACCTCGGGGCGGTAGGGCCGGAGCCCCGCGCGCACGCTGCGCAGGCCGCCGACCACGAGCCCGAGCGCCCGCGCCTGGTCGAGGATGCGCTGCGTGATCGCCGCATCGATCTCCGGCGGCTTGCCGGGCGGCCACGGCAGCGAGCAGCCGCCGAGCACGAGCTCCTCGCGCCGCGGGATCATGTAGAACAGCTTGTCGGGGTCGCGCTCGTCGGTGAGCAGCAGCGAGCGATCGACCTCGCCCAGCTCGGTGATCACGATCTGGCCGAACAGCGGCGCGACCTGGTCGTCGCCGGCGAGCTCGCGCGCGGCCAGGCCGCTGCAGTTGATGACGAGGTCTCCGGGCTCGGCGGCGAGGTTCTCGACCGGCCGGCGCTCGATCGTGCCGCGCAGCCGATCGGTGAGAAAGGCCAGGAACTTGCCGGGCTCGATGCGCAGCGAGCGATAGCGCCAGGCCATCGGCTCGCCGACCACGGGCGCGGGCTCGCGCGCGACCTCGATGCCGGCGGCCCACCAGGGCGGCGGCGGGTCGTCCCCTGCTTCGTGGGTGATCTCGTAGCCGCGCATGGGGTCGATGCCCGCGGCGCGCTCGGTGACGAAGCCATCGAGCCAGCCGCGCGTGTGCACGGCCCAGGCAGCGACCCGGTCGGGCGGCCCGGCGCGATACGGGAACCAGCATGCCCCGGCGACCGCCGAGGTCGTGGCCTCCGCGGTGCCGTTCGCGACCACGCGGACCTCGTGACCCTGCTCCTCGAGCGTCAGCGCGGTCGTGAGGCCGATGACGCCAGCACCGACGACCGTGATCTGCACACCACCATGATACCGCGTCCGGCGATCGGCGCGAGGCCTTCGGCCCCGTAGCCCCCCGGGTAGACCCCGCAGACCCGGCTCAGGCGATCGGGGCGAGGCCCTTGGCAGCGCGCAGGTCGCGCACCAGCTGCGCCTGGCCGTCGGCGTGATAGCTCGAGCGCACGAGCGGGCCGGCGACCACGTGGGTGATGCCCTGGTCGCGCGCGTACTGCTCGAGCTCGGCGAACTCCGACGGCGGCACGTAACGCTCGATCGCGAGGTGCTGCTTGCTCGGCGCGAGGTACTGCCCGAGCGTGACGATATCGACGCCCAGGCCCGCGACGTCGCGCAACACGGCCTCGACCTCCTCGCGGGTCTCTCCCAGGCCGAGCATGAGCCCGGTCTTGGTGACCGCGTCGCGCTTCCGCGCATGCTCGAGGATCTTGTAGCTGCGTGGGTAGCTCGCCTGCACGCGCACGGCGCGCGACAGCCGCGGCACGGTCTCGAGGTTGTGGGCGAACACGTCGGGGTCGGCCTCGAGGACGATGTCGACCAGCTCGGTCTTGCCCTTGAAGTCGCCGGCGAGCACCTCGAGCGTCATGCCCGGGCACGCCGCCTTGACGCGCTGGATCGTCTCGGCCCAGTGCGCGGCGCCGAAGTCGGCCAGGTCATCGCGGTCGACGCAGGTGATCACGGTGTGCTCGAGCGAGAGCCGCGACAGCATCTCGGCCACGCGGCGCGGCTCGTCGGGATCGGGCGGCAGCGGGCGGCCGGTGGTCACGTCGCAGAACCGGCACGACCGGGTGCAGATGTCGCCCAGGATCATGATCGTCAGCGCGCGGCGGGTCCAGCACTCGCCGATGTTGGGGCAGCTCGCGCTCTCGCACACCGTGTGGAGCTCGAGCTCCTTGACCATCGCGCGCAGCTCGAAGTACGCGGGCTTGGTCGGCAAGGTCGCGCGGATCCACGGCGGATGACGTCGGCGCGGCGCCTCGGCGGGGGCTGCTCCATCGCCACCCGGCGATTGACCGACGACCGGCAGATGAACCCGCGCTTCGGTGTCCGACATCGAGTCATGCATACCGCGGAAGGTCGGCGAACGCGACCCGGCCTCGCATCGCCTAGAGGTCGATGGCGTGGCCGAGGGCGTCCTCGGTCGCCGTCTTGAGCGCCTCGGCGAACGTCGGGTGTGCGTGGATCGTGTAGGCCAGGCTCTCGGCGTTGACCTCGGTGGTCTTGGCCAGGGTGAATTCGGCGATCAGGTCGGTCACGGCCGGACCGATCATGTGCGCGCCGACCAGCGCGCCGCTCTCGGCGTGCCAGATGACCTTGACGAAGCCGTTGGGATCGCCGGCCGCGGTGGCCTTGGCGAGCGCGCGGAACGGCATCTTGCCGACCTTGATCGGGATGTTCTGCGCCTTGGCCTTCTCCTCGGTGAGCCCGACCGAGGCGATCTCCGGGTGGCAGTAGGTGCAGGCGGTACCGCGCCTTTCCCATGTCACGCTTGCTTCACAGCCAAATGGCTGCGATGCGGCGCTCGCGCTCATCTCCGGCTTTCCGCAATCGGCGGTCGATTCCGGCATGTATCCGAAGACCGCGCGCTTCTGGTTCACCTCGGAGCTGAACGCGCCCTGGCCGGTCCTGCTGCGCATCGATGCGGATAGCGGCCTCGGCCATATCCGCATGGAGTATGTCGGCGCGAATTAACTGTTGAGGCG
>DATIPJ010001056.1:0-3566 GCA_035472155.1 Kofleriaceae bacterium | reverse complement strand
CGGCGGATGTCGCGCGGCGGGATCGTTGCGAAGCCGAGGATGAGACCGTGGCGCGGCATCGGGCCGCGGTAGTAGCGGTGGAGCGCGGTGACCTCGACGCCGCGGGCGCGGGCGGATTCGGCGGCGGCGGCATCGGAGATGCCGTCGGCGAGATAGCCGATCGTCTGCAGGCCCGCTTCGATCGGGGAGAGCTCGAGCATGCCGGCCAGATGCTGCTGGGCGCCTTCGAGGAGGACGGACAGGCGCTCGGCGTAGAGCTGGCGCATGCGGCGCAGGTGGCGGCCGAAGTGGCCCTCGGTGATGAAGTCGCTGAGGATGGTCTGCTCGAGGAGCGGGCGGTGGCGGTGGATCTGGGTGCGCGCGGCGGTGAAGCGATCGACGAGGTCGGGCGGAACGACCAGGTAGCCGAGGCGCAGCGAGGGAAACAGGACCTTGCTGAAGCTGCCCGCGAAGATGACCTGACCGCCGCGATCGAGGCCTTGGAGCGCGGGGATCGGCCGGCCGGAGTAGCGATATTCGCTGTCGTAGTCGTCCTCGAACAGGAATGCGCCGGTGGATTGCGCCCATTCGAGCCAGGCCAGCCGGCGCGGAAGACTCGTGACGACGCCCAGCGGGCACTGGTGGGCGGGCGTCAGGTAGACCAGGCGTGCGCCGCGCAGCCGGGAGGGGCGGAGGACCGCGCCCTCGTCGTCGACCGGGACGGACAGAACGCGCGCGCCGGCGGCGTCGAAGATGATCTTCGCGCCCATGTAGCCCGGGTCCTCGAGCGCGACGCGATCGCCCGGGTCGAGGAGGATGCGGGAGACGAGATCGAGCGCCTCCTGCACGCCGGCGACGATGAGGACCTGGTCGGGATGGCAGCTGACGCCGCGCGAGGTGGCGAGGTAGTCGGCGACGGCCGCGCGCAGCGGCGGGTAGCCCAGGCCGTCGCAGCCGAGGAGCAGGCTGGTGGAGGCGCGGCGCAGACGGCGCGCGGCGAGCTGGGTCCAGAGCGCCATCGGGAACTGATCGAGGGCGGGCACGTTCGGCCGGAACGCGCGGCTGGGCCGGATCTCGAGCGGCGGGAACGCGCGAACACGGCCGGCGTAGCGCGACAGGTGGCGCGCGCGGGGCCGCGGGGCGGTCCGGGCGTTGGCCCGCGGCTCGACGTGCAGCAGCGCATCGGGCAGGACGGCGCTGACGTAGGTGCCCGAGCCGACCGTGCCGTCGACGTAGCCCTCGGCCGTGAGCTGCGCGAACGCGGCGACGATGGTGCCGCGCGCAAGATGGTACTGGGCGGCGAGGTCGCGGGTCGATGGAAGGCGCGCGCCCGGGCGGAGCTGGCCGTCGAGGATCGCCGCGCGCAGCGCGCCGTAGAGCCAGCGGTAGGCGGGCGCGGCCGGATCGCGCGCGGGTAGCGCGAGCCCGAAGCCGCCCGGTCGCTTGGCCATGACCAATGGTACACCCCGCGTGCGGTAAATGGCACTTCTGCATGGATCCACTTCGGGCTACGGTCGCGCCATGAAGACGATCGTCGCGGCGAGCCTGATGTTGCTGGCGTGCCACTCGCGTACGCCCGAGACCACCGCGGGCGCAGACCCGAACGCGGCCCGCCCGCGCGAGGCGCTGGTGGGGACGCGCGCCCCGGACGCGACGCTCGAGATGCTCGACGGGCAGCGCGTCGCGCTCGCGAGCCTGATCGGCCAGCGGCCGGTGTATCTCAAGTTCTGGGCGACGTGGTGCAAGCCGTGCCGCGAGCAGATGCCGCACCTCGAGGCCGCGTACAAGAAGTACGGCGACCGCGTGGCGGTGTTCGCGGTCGATCTCGGGCTCAACGACGCGATGGACACGGTGCGCGCGTTTCGCAGCGAGCACGCGCTGACCGTGCCGGTCGCGTTCGATGGCGATGGCAGCCTGGCCGAGCGGTTTCGCGTGATGGTCACGCCGCAGCACATCCTGATCGATCGCTCGGGCGTGGTGCGCTACGTCGGGCACGAGGCGAGCCCCGAGCTCGATCGCGCGCTCGAGTCGCTGGTTGCCGACGGCGCAGCGCCCGGCGAGCCGACGGCGCGAGAGCCCCGGCCCAGCGAGCCGCCGTCGAGCGAAGCGCCGCGGACCGTGTCGACGCCGACCGAGCGACCGCTCTCGCTCACGCTCTCCGATGGGTCGACGTTCACGCTCGCGGGCCAGGCCGGCAAGCCGGTGGCGCTCACGTTCGTGACCACGTGGTGCGACGGCTACCTGGCGAAGACGCGGCCGGCGATGTCGGAGGCATGCATCGCACACGCGCACGCGCTCGAGGCGCAGCGGCGCGCGCACGCGGACATCGCGTGGGTGATCGTCGCGCATCCGGTGTGGACCGAGACCAGCGATCTCGAGAAGTACCGCACGCGGCTGGGCGTGGGCGCGGCGATCGGCATCGACGACCGCGCGGCGTGGTTCGAGCACTTCAAGGTGCGCGACGTTCCGACGACGATCATCCTCGACGAGCATGGCACCGAGATCGCGCGCGCGGCCGGCCGCGGCGAGGACCTGGCCAAGGCGCTGTCCCAGCTGGTCGCGGCCCACTGACCCAGGATCTACGCGGACCTGCTGCTAGGACGGCTCGCGCCGTGCGCGCGCCGCGCGAAACTTCGCCAGGCAGACCCATCCTGCCCCGGCGAGGCCGCCCGCGACCGCGGCCAGCGCTGCACGCGCAGCAACACTGGATAGCTCCGTGCGCAAGGACATCGCAATCGCGATCCCGACGATCGCCAGCACGCCTCCAATGAGAAACCGCATGGTGATCCGGACCTTGGCTCCCGTCCGCGCCGGCGTCAATCTCGCCCCGTCGACGGGCGGGGAGGTCCGCGTCGAGGCACTGCCGCATGTGATGCGCGCGCCCGTACCGATCGCGGCCGCGCGAAATCGCATGCCAGTGGCCGTGCCCCTACGCACGGTCGTAGCGTGCCACCGAGGTATTCATGACCACCGCGACCACGGCCCCCGATGTGATCCGCACGCGCGCTGGACACATCGCATACCTCGCCTACAGCGCAGGCGCCGTCGGGCTGGGCGTGCTGTGCCTGATCGCCGGTGACCTCGCGTATGTCTTTCAGCCTGTTCCGCGGTGGATGCCATGGCACCCGGCGCTGGCGTACCTGTGCGGAGCCGCGCTCGTCGCCGGCGGCGGTGCGCTGCTCGCCCGGCGCGCGATGCGGCTCGCGGCCCTGGTGCTCGCGATCGAATTCGCGGTCTGGCTCTTGCTGTGCAATCTGCCCGCGGCGCTGTCGAAGCCGACCGTCGTCGGCTACTGGGAAGGCTGCGGCCTCAACATGACGGTGATCGCCGGCGGCTGGATCCTCGTCGCGCTGTCGAGCGCGCCGGCGGGCCGGGCGGCGGGCCTGCCCGGAGCGCGCGGCGTCACGCTCGCCCGGCGCGTGTTCGCTGCGGGGATCCCGCTCATCGGGCTCGCGCATTTCGTGAATGCGCACGAGGCGACCGCGTACGTGCCGTCGTGGTTCCCGCTGCCGATCGGCTGGGTGTACCTGACCGGCGCAGCGCACGTCGCCGCGGGGCTGGCCTTGTTGTTCGGCGTGGTCCCGCGG